>JANMXB010000625.1:0-4504 GCA_031380765.1 Pseudomonadota bacterium
CCGCAAGCTGGTAGAAGAGCGTCTTGGCCGCGCTGACCGAGGAAAGTTTCGTCGCGCGCACCACCACCGTCGTCACGGCCCACAGCGCTCCTCCGATCAGCCCGAACACATCGCCCGACAGCGTTCCGCGCGCCGCCGAGAACGCGTCGGCGAACGCCAGCACCAAGCCGCCGAATGCCGTCAGCACGCCGATCCATTGCCTTGCGTTCAAGCGCTCGCCCGGCACGAACCACGCAAGTCCGACCGCGGTAAAGCATGGCGCGAGGTAAATGAATACCACCATGCGCGCGGCGTCGGTCCACGTGAGGCCCAGGAAGATGAACACGAACTCGGCGCCGAACAGCAGCCCTGCTACGACGCCCGGCACGAGCGTCCCGTCGCGCGCGAAAAGAGGTATGCCGTGAAGGCGCGCCCATCCGAACAGCAGCACAGCGGCGACCGCGGAGCGGATCGCGGCCTGGGTGACCGGGGAGATGCCCTCGGAGGCCGTCTTGGTCGCGACCTGGCTCAGGCCCCAGGTCAGGCACAGCAGCACCATGATGGAAACGGCCGTCGCGTCGAGCGGCTTGCGTACGGAATTCATTTTTTTGCGGGTCGAAGAAAGGCGCGGGGCGCCGAATAATAGCCCACCCGTGGGTTGACCGCGGTTTTCAGCTGGCTTAGCATCCTTTCATGGATGTGAAAACCGCAGTGCGCACGCTGGACCTGTTCGAAGCCTTCACCGGCGAATGCAAACCGCTCTCGCTCTCGGCGATCGCGAGGGCCATCGGGGCCCCGGTCTCGAGCTGCTTCGGCCTGGTGAAAACGCTGGAGAAGCGCGGCTACCTTTATTCTTTCGGCGCGCGCCGTGCTTTCTATCCCACCCGCAAGATGCTCGAGAACGTGCGCCGCATCGCCGTGCACGACCCGCTGGCCGACATCGCGCGGCCGGTGCTCGAGGCGCTCAGCGCGAAGTCCGGGGAGACCGTACTGTTCTCGCGCCGCGCAGGCGACAGGATCGTCTACGTCGACGTGATCGAATCGGCGCACAAGATCCGCTACGCGGCGCAGGCCGGGGAATTCTTCCCGATCCACTGCAGCGCGAGCGGCAAGGCGATCCTCGCGTCGCTGCCCGCAGCCGAGCGGCGGGAGATCCTCGCCCGCCTCAAGCTGGAGCGCGTGACGCCCAATACCGTGACGCGCAAAAGCGCGCTCGCCAAGGAGCTGTCGGTTTCCCTCGAGCGCGGCTGGTTCGTCAACCGCGGCGAGCACGTTGCCGACGTCATGGCGATCGCAGTGCCGGTGCACGTGCATGGGGAAATCTGCGCCCTGGGCGTGGCCGGGCCGATCCATCGCATCGAAGAAAAGCTCGACAGGCATCTGAAAGCCCTGCGCGCCCTGCTGGCCGCGCTGGAAAAACCAACGAAGGGAGTAAAACCATGAATCTGCGCCGCAAGCTTCTCCTCGCATCGCTGGCTGCAACGCTCGCACCGGCCCTTGCACTGGGCCAGGGGGCGCCCTACCGCATCGGCACCATCCTTTCGGTGACCGGCCCGGGCGCATTCCTGGGCGACCACATGAAGCGCGGCATGGAGCTCGCGATCGAGGAGATCAACGCCAAGGGCGGCATCAACGGCCGCAAGATCGAGTGGGTGTTCTACGACGCCGAGACCCAGGCCTCAAAAGCGGTCACGGCCACGCGCCGCCTGATCGAGCAGGACAAGGTCGACATCATCGTCGGCGGCGGCAACGCAAGCGGCCTTGCGCTGGCGATGGTGCCGATCGTCGAGAAGGCGCAGATCCCCTTCATCTCGACCGAGGGCAGCATGCAGATCGTCAATCCCGTGGCCGAGCGCAGATGGATCTTCAAGAGCACGCTGGACGACGACAAGGTGCTCGAGCGCGCCGCGGACTCGTTCGCCAAGCGCGGCATCACCTCGATCGCCATGCTCTACGACAGCTCGGGCTTCGGCCAGAGCGCCAAGGAGCAGCTCGAGAAGGTCGGCCCCAGGCGCGGCCTCAAGGTGATGTACGAGACTTTCAACCCCGGCGACACCGACCTGACCGCGCAACTCTCGCGCATCAAGGCGAGCGACGCCAAGGCGATCATCTGCTGGACGATCACCCCGGCGGGCGTGGTCTTCATCAAACAGGCGAAACAGCTCGGCTTGGGCGACCGCGTGATCATGCACAGCTACGGTTTTGTCGACGACCGCTACATGAAGCAGTCCGAAGGCGCGGCCGAAGGCATCGACCTCCTGTCGCAGAAATTCCCGGTCGGCACCGACCTGCCGGCGAGCGATCCGCTCAAGCAGAAGATCGCCGACATCACCGCCCGCTTCGAGAAGCGCTTCAACACCCGCCCCAACCAGTTCGTCGCCCAGACCTACGACGCGATCTACATGGCGGCCGACGTGCTCGCCAAGGGCGGCAACGACAAGGAGAAGGTGCGTACGGCGCTCGAGAACCTGAGCTTCAAGGGCGTGGGCGGCAGCTTTACGTTCTCGCCCGCGAGCCACTCCGGCCTCACGAAGGACGACGCGGTGGTGATCAACTGGAAGAACAACGGCTGGCGTCTCGCCAACTATTGATAACACTACCCTCAAGGAGGTCCGCATGAGCGCCGCCGCCGGCACGATCCGCAACCTGCTCGACGAATCCGAGTCGCGCTTTCCGCTCGACCTGGGCATCCGCATCCCCAAGATCCGCAACCTCTACCGCATGGCCACCGCCAAGCAATGGGATCCCGTGCACGCGATCCCCTGGGACACCTTGCGGCCCGAGGATTACTCCGAAGAGCAGCGCCTTGCGGCGCGCATGTACTGGAGCCGGCGGACCTGGAGCGAGTACGGCGCGATCTCCGAGTCGCCCGCGCTGCAGATCCGCTTCTGCCAGGAGAAGCACGAGCCCGACCTGCGCTTTTTCTTTACCCTGCGCACTCAGGAAGAGTCGCGGCACGCCGAGGCGTGCTACCTGATGGCCGAAAAGCTCGGCGGCTACATCGCCGAGCCGAAACAAGCCGCGTTCCAGGGGGCCGTGGCCACGCATGGCGTGCGCAAGATGGCGCTCGATCTGGACATGCCGCTGGAGGCGACGATCGGCAGCCTCGTCTGTGCCGCCGAGGAACTGGCATTCGACATGATCCATCACGTCGCGACGGTGACCACCAATCCCGCGGCGAAGAAGATCTTCAAGCTGATCGCGCGCGACGAGGTCAGGCATTGCGCCTTCGGCTGGCATTTCATGGAGCATCGCATTCCAAAAATGACCAAGGGCGAAATCGACCGCGTGCGGGAGGCCACCGAGGCCATGATCGAGAAGGTCTACCTCAACGGTTACCAGGAATCCTGGCTGGCGCCCGAAACCCCCGCTTCGCTCGACGAGATCGAGGCCGACCGCATTACGTATGAGGCCGGGCTGGGCGCCACGATCGAGCCGCTGCAGAAGCCCGTCTTCATCGCCACCGTCAAGCGCGTAAGGAAGCTCATGCAGCCCTGGGGGTTCACCCTCAAACCTTTCTATCATCCCAAGCTCGGCACCGTATGAGCGCGGTCCTCGCCGATACGCCGGGCGCCGCGCACGATCCGAAAGTCCGGCGCGCACGCCGGCGCCGCGCCGATCCCCTGGTCGAGCGCCGCTTCCCGCTGCACCTCGAGCCGCACATGCAGACCATCCGCGGCCTGTATCACCAGGCGAAGGCCGCGCACTGGGACCCGGAAAAGCATATTCCCTGGGCCAAATTCGACGCTTCCGGCTACGCACCGGAACAACTGCGCGCCGCCGCGCTGTCCTGGAGCCGCCGCGCCTGGACCGAGTACGGCGGCCTGCCGGAGACGCCGGCGATCCTGATCCGCTTCTGCCTCGAGCATTCGGGCGAGAGCGACCCGAAGATGTTCCTTTCCGTGCGCGGCAGCGAGGAGGCCTGGCATACGGAGTGTTGCTGGCGCTTCGCCGGCCTGGCGGGCGGTTACGTCGAAAAACCCGCGAACCAGGAGTACGCGCGCCTGTTCAACCAGGATTTCCACCGCGAGGCATTTGAGCCGGGAATCTCGGTCGATGCGTATATCGCGGTGCACTCGGCGATCCTCGACGGGCTGGACCTCGAGCTCAACCGCGGGTTCCTGCGGCACGCGGCCGATCCGGTCGCAGCCGCGATCCTCAAACGATTGGTGCAGGACAAAGAGCGCCACGTCGCGTTCGGCTGGGTCTACCTGACCGAGCGCGCCGCCCGCTGGAATGATGCCGGGCGCGCGGAGATCGGAGTCGAAATCGACCAGGCCCTCGAGGGATTGCTGTGCTCGGGCGCGATCTGCGCGTGGCTTGCGCCGGGCGGAATTGCGGATGACGTGGTGGCCGCAGACGAAACCACGCGCAAAGCCGGCCTGGGCGCGATGAGCACGGCAGAAGAGTGCGCCATCGTCATGCTGTTCCTCGGCGAGGCGCGCGAGCACCTGGCCAGGCTGGGCGTGACCATCGCCGATCTCCGCGGCCGCATCGGCGTGGGCGCCGGCATCGCGGCCTGAGG
>JANMXB010000644.1:0-4703 GCA_031380765.1 Pseudomonadota bacterium
CCCGGCGTCGACTTCGCCCGACAGCAGCAGGTCCACAATGGATTTCCCCGCCGGGGCCCGCTCGACGTTCGGCGCATCGACGTATTCCGCGACATGGGCGTCTTCGAACGCCACCCACCGTACCTTGGCGAGATCGACGCCGTAGTCGCGCGCGAGGATGCCGCGAATCCAGGTGACGGTGGTCACCGAGCTCGAGCGGATCGCCACCTTCCTGCCCTCGAGGTCGCCGGGGACGAGGGCGCCGCGCTCGGGGTTGTACATCAGATATTTGTGCGGAAGGCGCCCGAAAATGACGGCCGGCAGCAGTGTCAAGGGCACGCCGCGGGCCTTCGCCATCAGGAAAGTCACGATAGCCAGCTCGCAGAGGTCGAATTCCAGGTCGCGTACGGCGCGTTTGAAAGCAGTGTGCGGCGTCTTGACGCCGGCAAACTCGAAAAGGGCGTGCACCGGCTTGAGGCGGCCCTGTTTGAACGCCAGTGTGTTCGGGTAATCCCCCAAAAGAGTGTGCAGGCGAGGAAGGCGGGGTTCGTCGGTCATGGCCGGATCGGGTTCCTGGGAGTGTCAAGACTGTACCGGAGTGCGGCAAGCTGCGCCCGATCGCCCATTACGTCACATGATGCCGCCGCCCAAACCCGGTAGACTTCAGGGATCACGGGGGGAGGCACGGGCAGCGGAGGGTAGTCCCCGATTGCTTAGTGGACTGGAACAATGGGCGCATTCAAGGTCTTGCAGTTCAACATGCAGTTCGGCCAGAGTTGGGAGGACGCCAATCCCGACGACTCGCCCATCGATCTCGATCTCACGATCGCCGAGATCCGCGGCCACGACGCCGACATCATCCTGCTGCAGGAAGTGGAACAGGCGCGTGCCGGTGGCGAGCAGTCCGGAAATCCGCCGAACTATGCCCGCCTGCGGGCCGCGCTTGCCGGCTACGACGCGTATTTCTCGTTTCCCAAGGCCGATCCGCGCGAGCTGCCCTTCGGCATCGGCCAGGCGATTTTTTCGCGCACGCCGCTGCAAAATACGATGCGCCTGGACCTGCCGTCACCGCCGGTGCAGTTCGAATTCCGCGGCGAAAAGAAAACGCCCACCGACCGGCTGATCATCGGCGCCGACACCACCATCGGTGGCCGGCCGTTGCGCGTTTTCAATACCCACCTGCTGGCGTTTTTCATGCTGGAGTCGAGCAGCGAGGAACATCCCGCGCAGCGCCAGATGGTGATCGAGCAGTTGCGCCAGTCCAAGGGGCCGACGCTGCTCGGCGGCGACTTCAACGTCAGCAAGCACAACTCGCTCATAAACCAGTTCGCCCATGCCGGCTTCCAGACGGTGCAGTCCACCGAGATCACCTGGCGGCGGCGACCCTACGTGCTGGACCATCTTTTCTACAGCCGCGAGCTGCGGCCGGTCAGCCACCTCGTAAAGGCCACGCCCTCGTCGGACCACCACGCGCTGGTGGCCACGTTCGAATTCGCGGAGTAGGTCTCGCCGGCCGCTAGGCCGTCGCCTCCCATCGCCCTGCAGCGTTCGCAACGGTGGCGACAAGCTCCGGCGGCTCGACTGGCTTGGACACATGCACCTGGAAGCCCGCGCGCAATGCGCGCGTGCGGTCCTCCGAGCGCGCAAATGCCGTAAGGGCGATCGCGGGGAGATTGCCCCCGCGGCCCGGGCCGAGAGCCCGCACGCGCCGCAGCAGTTCATAGCCATCCACGTCGGGCATGCCGATGTCGCTCACCAGGACGTCGGGCCTTTCCTTTTCCACCAGCCGCAGGGCTTCTGCGGAGCTCGCGGCCATGTGGACCTCGGCGCCGCAATCCATGAGTACGCGCTGGATAAGCTCACGCGCGTCGGGTTCGTCGTCGACGACAAGGACCTTGATGCCGGCAAGGTCGACGGGCTTGAAGGTTGCGGTTGGCGTGAGCCCAGGCGACCTCGGGTGCACCCTTGCCGCGTCGCCGTGGATGCGATGGAGCGCAGTTACCGGAAGACGGACCGTGAAAGTCGTTCCGCGGTTTTCCCCGCCGCTTCTGACCTGCACCGTGCCGCCATGCAGCTCAACCAGGTGCTTGACGATCGACAGTCCCAGGCCCAGGCCGCCGAACCGGCGTGTGGTCGAGGCATCCGCCTGGCGAAAACGCTCGAAAACGTGGGGCAGGAATTGCGCGTCGATGCCGATCCCGGTATCGGCCACGCTGATCTCGACGTGCGAGTCCACCCTTTCCAGCAACACCTGGACCTTGCCGTCCTTGGGCGTGAACTTGATCGCGTTGGACAGGAGATTCCACACGATCTGCTGCAGGCGCTGCGGGTCGCCGTTGATCGGCCCGGCTGACGGGTCGAGCAGCTTCTCGAGGTGGATGCCTTTCGCATCGGCTGCCGGCCGCACGGTTTCCACCGCCGCCTCGATGAAGAACACCGGCTGCACCGGCTGCACGTCGAGCCGCACCTTGCCCGAGGCGATGCGGCTCATGTCGAGCAGGTCCTCGATGAGCTGGGCCTGCATTCGTGCGTTGCGCTCTATTTTTTCGAGGCCCTGGCGCAGCTCGTCCTCCGTCATGCGCCGGCTGCGCAGCGCATGCGCCCAGCCGAGGATTGCGGACAGCGGCGTGCGCAGCTCGTGCGACAGGGTGGCGAGGAAATCGTCTTTCATCGCGTTGGTGCGCTCGGCGTAGGACCGCGCGACGCGTTCGCTCTCCAGGAGCTCCTTGCGCTCGTCGGCGGCGCGCTTGACCTCCTCGTAAAGCCGCGCGTTGTCGATTGCAACCGCGGCCTGCGCGGCCACACCGGTGATGAGCCGCTCGCTGCGCTCGGTGAATACGTTTTCGTCCGGGTGGCCGAAGAACAGGCCGCCGATCACCTCGCCCGAGCGCGATACGACCGGTACCGCGAGATAGCTGCACACCTGCAAGTGGCCCTTAGGCATGCCGTGGTGGGGACCCATCGTGCCGTAGCGCGGATCTTTCATGATGTTTGCGGAACGCACCACGCCTTCGCCGCGAAACGTGGGGCCGAATATCGGCGTATTGCGCGGCATCCCGAACTTCTCGAAGGCCGCGCGGGGTGCGCCCGAAAGCGCATACAGCAGCAAGGATTCGCCGTTCCCGTCGGTCACGTTGTAGAAGAACGCGCCGAACTTCGCGCCGCTCAACTGCGTGCCGGCGTCGGTTACCGTTTGCACCAGTGACGGCAGGTCCAGCTTGGATGCGATTGCGGCGCCGGTCGTGTTGAGCAGCTCGAGAACGCGCGTTTCGTCCTTGAGCGCCTCCTCAGTGCGCTTGCGCGCGCTGATGTCCTGCATCACGCCGGTCATGCCCAGCACGGTGCCGTCCGGGGCGTAGTTGCCGCGGCCTTTCGCGCCGATCCACAGGGTTGCGCCGGCCACGCTGCGCTTCAGCCGGTACTCGACGTCGTAGTCGCTCTGCGACGCCAGGGCATGATCGAGCGCGTTGCGCGCCATTTCGCTGTCATCGGGGTGCAGGAATTCGCGCATCTGCGCCCTCGAGAGCGCAGCTTCCGGCGCAACGCCAAACATCGCGGCCGCGCGCGGCGCCAGCGTAAGCCGTTCGGTACGTGCGTCCCAGGTCCAGGCGCCCAGGTGCCCGGCGTCGAGCGCGAGCTGAAGCTGATGCGCGCTTGCGCGCAGTTCCTCCCTGGTTTCCAACAGCGCCTGTTCGGCGCGGTTGCGCGCAAGCAGGATGCTCTTGGTGTTCTGCAGCGCGACCGAGCGCAGCAGATCGTCTTCGGGATCCTTCTCTTTCATCAGGGCACGCCCAGTTCCTTTTCGGCCAGGCGCGTGCCCGCGACGCGAGCCGCGATCTTGCGAAAGGCAGTGTCGCGCGTAGTCGAAGTGTCGTCGCAAAAAGGCGAGAAACCGCAGTCGTCGGTGGTCGCAAGCTGCTCGAGGGGAATATGGTGCGCAGCCTGGAGTATCCGGTCGCGGACTTCTTCGGGCGTCTCGATGCGCGGGTCGATCGGTGCGATCACGCCCACGAAAACGCGCTGGTCCGGCTTGAGGTAGCGCCGGATGATCGTGAGCACGCGCTCGCGGTCCTTTTCACCCGCCAGCGCAACATAGAAATTCCCGGCGTTGAGCTCGAACAGGCTCGGCAACAGCTCGGCGTAGTCGACATCCGCGCTGTGCGTCGAATCGCGGTCGCCGCCGGGACAGGTGTGGACGCCGATGCGCGCCCGGTCTTCGGCGGAGAAGCGCGCCAGCGCGAGATTGTTCAGCTCGATGAAGCTGGCGAGAAGCGCGCCGCTGGGATCGACTTTCATTGCCAGCCTTCCCTCGGTGAAGTCGATTTGCACCTTGTGCGCGCCTTTCTGCAGGCAGCGGCGGACTTCGGTCTCATGCTCGCGCAGCAGGTCGTCGATGAATTCCTCGCGCGAGTACTCGGGGATGCCGCCGGCGGGATACATGAGGCTCAGGGCCGAAGGGGAAATCACCGCCTGTTTGACCGGCACATTGGCATAGCGCATTGCGACGTCCATGAAACTGTCCGCGTAGCGCTTGTAGCGAAACGGCCCCGCCGTGAGCTCCGGCATCCTGCGCGTGTGGCCCGCCGCAAACGGAATACGGAAGCCGTCCGGCGAAGTATTGCGCAGCCCGTGCACCGGATAGGTCCAGAAATTATGGTACTTGCGCTGTTCACCGTCGGTGATGACCGGGGACCCCGTGGCTTCGAAGCGCTCGACGGTGTCAC
>JANMXB010000086.1:0-1816 GCA_031380765.1 Pseudomonadota bacterium
CCGCGCGACGAATTCACCACCAGCATCAATGGGACGAGGTTGGTGAGGGACACCGGCACGAAATCCCGGACCGCGTCGTAAGGGACCTTGGCGTAAATGCTGGGATTGATCGCGCTCGGCCCCACGTTGGTCATGAGGAGCGTGTACCCGTCGGGTGCGGACTGGGCGACGAAAGACAGCGCAATCATGCCGTTGGCGCCGGCGCGGTTCTCGATCACGACCGGCTGGCGCCAGGTGTCGCTCATGTGCTGCCCGATCAACCGCGCCACCACGTCGGACGCGCCGCCGGGCGGGTAAGGCACGATGAAGCGCATCGCCTTCGCCGGGTAGTCCTGCGCGGGCGATTGCCACGAAACCGCCGCCAGGATTGCGAACGTGATCGCGCGATACAGCATTTGCCCGAGGCGGCATTGGCTAGAATGGCTGTCCGGCATTTTTTCCACCTCGATCACAGGGAGGCCCGCAATGGCCGATATTAAACGCATTGAAACGGGCGCGCGCATGAGCCGCGCGGTCATCCACAGCGGCGTGGCTTACCTGGCCGGGACGACGGCCGCGGAGAAAACGCCGGACATCCGCGCCCAGACGCGCGACGTGCTGCAGAGGATCGACAAGCGCCTGGCCGAAGTCGGAACGGACAAGAGCCGCCTGCTCACCGCGCAGATCTGGGTCAGGGACATCAAGAACGACTTCGCCGGCATGAACGAGGTCTGGGACGCCTGGGTCGCGCCGGGCAAGGCGCCCACGCGCGCCACTGCGCAGTGCGAACTTGCCGCCCCCGACATCCTGGTGGAGATCATCGTCACCGCCGCGATTTAGGAACCAGGCACCGCATGCGCAACAACGCCTTCCACTCCACCTATCTTGCGGACCGCGCGGGCCGCGCCAGCCTGAGTCCCGCTACTGCCGTCGAGGCCGGCAGCTTTGCTTCGTTCGAGCTCACCTACACGGCAGGCTACTTCGGCATCGACGACACCGGCAGCCTCAAGATCGTGCACCGGTTCGCAAGCGACATGGGGAAATTCCAGTTCACCGACCCCAAGGGATGGAACTACGTCACGGCCGAGGCGAGCAACGGCGCGGTGCTTGAAATGCGCTTCGACCAGAAGGGCAACATCCGCCCGTGGGACAAGACGCTCCTGATCCGCGTGCAGCGCGGATTCCTGCGCGAAGGCGACACGATTCGGATCCGCATCGGCGACCGCCGCCAGGGGTCGCCGGGGATCCGCGTGCAGACCTTCAGCGAGCCGTCCTTCGAGTTCAAGGTGCTGGTGGATGCTTTTGCCACCTACAATTATGTCGAGCTTCCCGAACAACCCGTGGTCGCGGTCGTCGCAGGCCGGCCGGTTCTCTACAAGGCGATCCTGCCCACGGCGCGCCGGGCGGGGCAGGCGTTTTCGCTGGGCTTCAAAGGCGAGGACAAGTGGGGCAATCCGAGCGACCGGGTCTGCGGCCGTTTCATGCTCGAGCCGAACATGCCGGTCTCGGGATTGCCATCCTTCATCGACGTGGAGGAGGGCAGCCACGCCGCGCGCCTGGACAATCTGAGCGTAGCGGCCGTGGGCGAGCTCAGGATCGCCGTGAAGAATGCGCGGGGCGAGGCAGTGTGCAACTCGAATCCGCTGCGTGTCGTCGCCGAAGCGCCGTTGCTGCCGTACTGGGCCGACCTGCACGGGCAGTCGGAAGAAACCATCGGCACCAATTCGGCGCGGGAACTCATCGAATTCGCGCGCGATCGTGCCTTCCTCGATGCGATGAGCCACCAGGGCAACGATTTCCAGATCACCACGCCGTTCTGGGAGGAGCTCAACCGCCT
>JANMXB010000680.1:0-3374 GCA_031380765.1 Pseudomonadota bacterium
CAAGCACACGCGCGCGCGACAGTCGAGGCTCAGGTCTTCAACCGTGCAGAGTGTCCGTTGAGCCGGCTCGAGCGCAACGTCGAATCGAACCGGCGCCTGTATGAGGCTTTCGTCCAGCGCGCCAACGAAACGCGCATCGGAGACATGCAACAGCCCATCGCGCGCATTGTCGACCTGGCGCGCACGCCGGCGACTCCGTCGGGTCCGGACAGGCGCCGCATCGTGATGCTTTCGGTTCTTGGCGCGCTCTTGGCCGGCGTGGCGATCGCCCTGTTCCTTACGCTTCTCGACAAGGGAATCAAGACCGGCCTGGATCTGGAGTCCAGACTCGAGCTCAAGGCCGTCGGTGTGCTGCCGAAAATGAAATCCACGCCGAACGCGCCCCTGGACCGGATGGTCGTGGACGACAACTCGAACACCTTCTCCGAGGCGATCCGCACCATTCGAAGCGACGTTCAATTGTCCACCCTCGATTCCCCCCACAAGACCGTCCTTGTCACTTCCACGATCCCGGGCGAGGGGAAGACCACCGTCGCCTGCAATCTGGCTTTTGCCTTCGCGCAGGTCAAGAAGACCCTGCTCATCGAGGCCGACATGCGCAGGCCCAAAGTCGCCCGTGCGCTGAAGATGGAGCAGAATCGCCCCGGCCTGTCCGAATTCGTGTCCGGCGGCATCGGGATCGAGAAATGCGTCCATCCGGTCGACGACACGGGACTCTACGTCCTGCAGTCGGGCAAAGTGCCGCTCAATCCGCTCGAAATGCTCTCCTCGCACCGGTTCGCGGACGCGATGGAGTCGCTCAAGGCCATGTTCGAAGTCATCGTGATCGACAGTCCACCCGTCGAGCTGGTAAGCGATTCGATGGTACTGTCGCGATTTGCGACCGCGGTGCTCTTCGTGGTCAAGGCGGACCACACGCCCTACCCGCTTGCCCTGCACAGCCTGATCAGGCTTCGCCGGGTGGGCGCTCCGGTGCTGGGCGCCGTGCTTAACCATTTCGACGTCGAGAAAGCGCACCGGTATTACGGCGACTACAGCAGCTTCGGCAGCGAATACTATTACCGCAACTATGGCTATCAAAGCCAGCTCGAGACCCCGGCAGTCGCCAGACCGGCGATGGCCAAGAGAAAATCCAGCGCGGTCGATTCCTGATCCGGTCAGGCGTCAACGGCCTCGGCGTGGAGCGAAATCCAGGCAAACGCGAGAAGCAGCATGAAAGTCAGCGCGATTGCCGGAATCTGCAGGTTGAATTCCACCGAGCTGTGGATCATCAGGCAGAGGATTCCCATGATTGAAGCGAAGGAAATTCCGCGCATCACGGGATCTCGCCGCGCCTGCTGAGCCCGCAGTGCGGCCGCAAAAGACAGCGCCACCATCGCTGCGAGAATGGCGATGCCGACGAGTCCCACCTCGGCACCGAATTCCAGATAGTCGTTATGCGCGTGGGTATACGAGAGCGCGGTTCCGCTGCCGCTGTAGCGCGGAAAAACCGCGGCGAACGATCCCAGCCCGGACCCGAAAACCGGATAGTCTCGCCACATGTCGAACGCGTACCGGGCCACTTCGTGGCGGTCTTCGGTTTCCAGCGTCGTCTGGCCGATCCTCTCCACCACGCGCTGGGAGCCGAAATACGCCCCGACGATGAACACATCGAGCACGACCAGGCTGACCAGCAGCACCACCATGGATTGCGTCGCTTTTTTCGATAGCGCGAGCCCTATGATGCCGGCAGCCAGCAGGCCGAGGAAGAAAGACATGTTCCCCATCCTCGAGCGCGTCAGAACGAGCGCGATCACCATCGTGACGATAAGGAGGCGCAACGCCATCTTCGGGGTGATGATCCACTCGATGAGGTCGCGGAAGAACTGCCTCCAGGAATGGCTCTTCTCGCCGGAAAGGCTGGCTATGAGCACGCCAATCCCGACGCAAAGACACAACACCAGGTAGGACGCGTAATGATTGCGGTTGACGAAGGTGCCCGTTGCAAAACCTTCAGAGCTCCGGAAGCTTGCTACCGCACCGTAGACCGCCTGAAAAATCCCTGAAGCGATGACCGCGTAAGTGGCGCCGCGGATTCGATCGCGCGTGCACAACATGATCAGGCTCACGGTGAAAAAAACGCCGTACGCGGTGCTTTTGAGCGCGCTCTCCAGCGTCGAAAACCGGTCGAGCGTGAGGGGCGCCCACGTGCTCGTGCCCTGCAATGCTGCCGCAGAATGCAGGCGCGCCGCTTCGGGCGAGATTCGCTCGAGTATGGCGAGTGGCCATGGCACAAGCTGCAGCCACACGTAGGCAAGCCATAGCGCAAGACACAGCAGCATCGGCCATGCCTTGCGGACAACCAGGCCCACGGCGTATTTTTTCCGGATAGCCAGCACAAGCCAGGCCAGGGAAATCAGGAATATCCAGAGCTCGAGGACCGCCCAGGACCACGCGCGATTGCTGCCCAGCGGGATCGGAACCCAGACGAGCAGTATCAGGTAGGAAAAATAGATCCAGCGGCTGCCGTCGGTCTCATGAGGCACGGCTCACGCCCGCCCCTAGCAGGGACTGCCGACGCACCCGCGGCCTCCGCCCGACGTTGCAGCGGGCGTAACAACCGCGATCGCCGATTCGACACTTTGTGCCTGGGTCTGGGACTGCGCGGTGCCCGCGCCGGTTGCCGGCAGGCTCGCAAGCGCGGCCTGAACTGACGCGGACTGAATGTCTACCGGCGCATTTGAGCCCACGATCGTTGCGCTGGCAGCCGCGACCGCAGCCTGAAATACCGCAGGCGCCGCTGCCAGCGGCAATGGCGCTGAAGGTTCGGCGCCGGGCTGCCACCGCGTGAACTGCTCCGCCTCGACGATCGTGACTGGACCTACCGGTGTCTGAAGGGCAATCTCACCCACGATTACCGCCAACATCCCCACGCCAATCGCCTTCGGATCGGCCTCGACGACAAATGCAGTCGTGTCCTTGCTCAGGATATTGATCGAGGCGCGCCCCGCCGAAATGAACAATGCGTCCTGGTTTGCGGCGTGGATCGCGCCAGTGACAAGCCGCATGATTCCGCTTATCACCCCAAGCGCCACACCGCTGGACTTGGCATCGCGGGGGTCGAATCGATAGGTGTCAAGACTCATCTCGGAATCCGGGCCGAGAGCCACATTCTGGCCGTCCGCAAACAACAGGACAACACTCGAATCCGGTCCGGTCCTGAAAGTGGTCCCGGGGCCGAAAACGTCCCCCGCCTTTAACAGCACCTCGATGCCCGTGGTGCTGCGTCGCGCGTAAACACTACCGGACACCGAATTGACCAGGCCCGCGGGCGCCGCTTGGCTGCCGGTCTGCGCAAGCGACAAGCACGGGAGCAGCGCCTGAATAAACATCAG
>JANMXB010000701.1:0-7027 GCA_031380765.1 Pseudomonadota bacterium
CGATCGCGCGGCCAGCCTAAAACCCTCGGCGTCGCCTACACGCCGAATAACGAAAAACTGCGGCCCTACAGCCTCGGCTTGAAGGGCTCCGCGGTCGCGCCCGCGACCAACGGCGAGGAGGCCCTGGCCAAGGTCGCCGCCGATCAACCGGACCTGATCCTGCTCGACATCATGATGCCGGGATTGTCGGGCTACGATGTCTGCAAACGGCTGCGCGCCGATCCGGCCACCTCGCTTCTGCCGGTCGTGCTTTGCACCTCGCTCGATCCCGGGCAGGAGCGCGTAAAAGGGATCGAAGCCGGCGCGGACGACTTCCTCACCAAGCCGATCAACCAGGCCGAACTGTTCGCGCGCGTGAAGTCGCTGCTGCGCATCAAGTCGCTGCAGGACGAGGTGAAAGCGCAGACGGCCAGGCTCGCCGAGCTGAACGGCATGCTCGAAGGGCGCGTGAACGAGCAGCTCGGCCAGCTCGGGCGCCTGAAAGGGTTCTTCTCGCCGCACCTGGCCGAAGCGATCATCAACGGGGGGGGCGAGGAGTTGCTGAAGACCCACCGGCGCGAGATCAGCGTGGTGTTCATCGACCTGCGGGGCTTTACCGCCTTCACCGATCGCGCGGAGCCCGAAGAGGTGATGGAACTCCTGCGCGCCTACCACGCGGACATGGGCCGCATCGTGCTCGCGCACGGCGGCACGCTCGAGCGCTTCGCGGGCGACGCGATCATGGTGTTCTTCAACGACCCGGTGCCGATGGACAAGCCCGCCGAAAGCGCGGTGCGCATGGCGCTCGCAATGCGCGATGCGTTCCCGCCGATCGGCGAGTCCTGGAAAAAGCGCGGCTACGAGCTCGGCCTGGGCTGCGGCGTGGCGCAGGGCTATGCCACGCTTGGGGCGATCGGCTTCGAGGGCCGCTGGGACTACGCGGCGATCGGCAACGTCACCAATCTCGCCGCGCGCCTGTGTTCCGAAGCAGCGGCGGGCCAGGTGCTCGTCGATCGCAAGATCATGGCGAAAGTCGACGGGCTGGTGGAGGCGCAACCCGTGGGGCCGCTGAACCTCAAGGGCATCGCCCAGCCGGTGCCGGCGTTTTCGGTGGTGGGGTTCAAGCCAGAGGGTTGAGACGCGCCGGCTGAAAGAATCCACGCACCCAACCTGGGCGGGATCGCCATGAATCGCCAGCAAGTCCTCGATATGCTGACCGCGCGAAATCCGGAAATAGCCGAGCGCTTCGGAGTCAAGCGTCTGTCCCTGTTCGGCTCAGTGGCTCGCGATGAGCTGCGGGACGGGAGCGATGTGGACGTGCTGGTGGAGTTCGAGGGCTCGGCGACGTATCGTGGATACTTCGATCTCAAGGATTATCTCGAGGCGCTGCTCGGTAGAACCGTGGATCTCGTGACCGAAGGAGGGCTCAAGCGCCGGGCACGCCGGCATGTGGAGCGGGATCTCATCCGTGTCGCGTGACTGGCTGCTCTATCTCGATGATCTGATCGAGAGCGCGGAAAAGATCCAGCGCTTCCTGAAGGGCCGGGCGTTTGAAGGGTTCTCCTCTGATGAGATGCTGTTCGACGCCGTATTGTTCAACCTCGAGGTGATCGGTGAGGCAGTCAAGAAGTTACCCGAAGACGCGAAGTCCGCTGTTCCGGAAGGAGACTGGTCGGGTCCGGCACGAATGCGGGATTTGATTGCGCATCATTACTTTGCGGTCGATCCGCAGATTGTCTGGGAGGCGGCGACACAGCATATGCCGCGGATACTTGAACACGCGAAAGTGCTCAGAGAGAGATTCGACGCCGGCGAAGATTCATCCGCCTCCCCAGAATAGAAGACGCGGGACAGGCGTAATATTTCTTTGGTTCAGCCGACAGAGTATGGCCAAGGCCCAATTCATTGTTCGAAGTCTGGAAGATGATGTGAAGGCGCGTCTGAAGCGCCGCGCTGCGCGTCACGGCCGTAGCCTCGACGACGAGGTGCGGCAAATTCTGCGCAATGCTGTCAGCCAGGAAAATCGACCTCCGCTGAAGCTTGGCACACGCATCGCTGCACGGTTCGCGAGGATTGGGCTGACGGTTGACCTGCCAGAACTCCGCGCCCGGCCGGTGCGCCCAACCGACTGCGGAAAAAAATGACTCGGGTCCAATGCCCTTCGTTTCGGTGGTGAGCTTCAAAGCTGCGGGCTGATAATTCACAGGCGGCGGACAAACTCCGCCGGAGTCTCGATCGGATACTTGTCGCGCAAGGCAAGCAGATCGGCGTCGCCGGTCACCAGGACATCGGCCTTGGCGGCTGCGAGGGTTGCAAGGATCGGCGCGTCGTCCGGATCGCGCGGGATTTCGATCGAGAGCGGACCGAGTTCCACCACCTCGGCACGTATGTAAAGCTGTTTGATGAACAGCTCGATCTGCCCGTCGTCCCATCCAAGCTTTCGGCGGATCTTCGGATACTCGAGAACCCTGCCGATCTCGGCAAGCTGATCCAGGGAGAGCGCCACCTCGAACCGGGCTTCGGCCCATGCGGCGACGACCCGGCCCGGGGTGCCCTCGGGAAACATCAGCCCCGAGAGCAAGACATTCGTGTCCAGCACGACCTTCACTTCTTCCGGCGCCGCGTCCGCACGTCCTTCACCGCCTCATCCACGAGCGCACCGACTGCTTTTTCGCCCATGGCCGCAAACGCCTGCGCGAGTTCGGCGCGCATCCGGTCGAATTCCTCGTCCAGCTTGCGCAGGCGCGTGAACATGGCGATATCGACCAGGGCGGCCACAGGTTTGCCAGCTTTGGTAATCAGCACTTTTCCATGCCGGTACTGGACCTCGTTGAGCAGTTCGACCAGGTTTTGCCGGACCGTCATTGCGGTGGCTTCGCGGATCATCGTAATTACCTCAATCGATATGGTTGATGTAATCATAACAATCAACGCGCTACCGTGGCAATACGACGGAGCCCGGTATTTAAGTGACTCTGCTCATGTGAATGGCGATAACGGATGTTCGATGCGAGTGGCCGCTTTCGACCCGAAGTAGACATTCAAGGTTAGGCTGGCTGCCAATTCGGGGTCGACCAAGCTCTTCGCCTGGCGGTCCTGGCACGTACGCAGCCGGGTGGCGATGAGGGGGATCGAATGAACAGGCGTGAAACGATACTTGCGTTGCTTGCCCTTGGCTCACCCCTTGCCATCGAGGCGCAACAAGGCCGCGTGTATCGCGTAGGAGTCATCACGCTCGGAGGCACGTACCACGCAGCAATAGTCGGGCTGCGCGAGGGTCTGCGGGAGTTGGGACTCGAGGAGGGAAAACAGTTCGTCCTCCACGTGCGCGATACGAAAGGCGATCGGACGCTGGTGGAGGCAGCAGCGCGAAATCTCGAAGAGGAGAAGGTCGACCTGATCTATGCAACGTCCACCTCCATCGCCATCGCCGCGCAGCGGGCAACTAAGAAAGTTCCGATTGTGTTCTACGCCGGGAGTGATCCTGTCGCCACAGGGCTGGTGGAGAGCTATCGCACGCCCCCCGAAGGACCATTCTTCCGGTACCCAGGGCCGACGTCCAACTCTGTGGCTTGCCGTACATACGGCCACCAGCGACCCGCACATACTGCCGGCATCAGGGCTACCGTGGCCTTTCCCTGGCAGATCCCGCTTTTTGTGCGCTCCTCCCGCGATTTTTCAGCGTGATCTGCCGCCAAGACCATTCCACGTTTTAGCAGGAAGTGGCCGGTGACCGACAGCAATCCGAGTTCTGAAGTGGTTGTGCCAAAAATCGCGCCCGGCGACGGTATTGCCGAAATGCAGGGCGTCCTTGATCGACACGCTCCTGGTCAACGTGAAGCCGCAAGCGCTGCGACCGGCCCCGCCGCCACAATCCTTATCGTCGATGACGAAATCCAGAATCGCAAGTTGCTCGAAGTGCTGCTGCGGGCCGAAGGCTATTTAACGCTTAGCGCGGCGAATGGCGAAGAGGCACTGGCCGCGATTGCGAAACGCGCGCCGGACTTGATTTTGCTCGACGTCGTGATGCCGGGCATGGATGGTTACCAGGTGGCCCGCATGCTCAAAGCCAGTCACGCCACCGCAAGTATTCCGATCGTCATGGTGACTGCGAAAAACGACCGCGACTCCTGTCTGGCGGGCCTCAATGCCGGAGCGGAAGAATTTTTGACCAAACCAGTCGACCGGGCCGAGTTGTGGCTGAGGGTTCGCAATCTGTTGCGCTTGAAAGCATTGGGTGATTTTTTTCGGAACCATAGCTCGAACCTGGAACAACAGGTGGAGGCGCGCACCGCCGACTTGATGCGCCTGGGCGCTGCGAACGAGTCTCTTGAGCACTCATCCCTGCACGACGGGTTGACAGATCTTGCCAACCGGCGCTTCTTCGACAAGTACCTGGCCGATCAGATGGCCATCGCGCGCCGTTACCAACGGCCGCTGGCACTTGTTCTGTGCGACGTTGACTCCTTCAAAGCCTACAACGATCACTACGGACACCAGGCCGGCGACGAGTGTCTGAAGCAGATCGCGGCCGCGCTGCGAATCTGCTGCCGCCGTCCCGCCGACATGGCGGCGCGTTACGGTGGCGATGAATTTGCCATGATCCTTCCTGACACCGGCTTGATCAGCGCTGCCAAGATTGGTGAAGCAGCAAGAGACGCGGTAGCGCGGTTGGGAATTGCGCATCAGCATTCTCCCGTGGCAGCTCATGCCAGCATTAGCGGCGGCGTTGCAGTCCTGTTCCGCAAGATCGACCTGACCGCACAGCAACTGACGGCGGCAGCCGACCAAGCCCTCTACCAGGCGAAGCACTTGGGGCGCAATCGGATGGTTTGCGCGCAAGTCTGACACCGGGATGTCTATCGATTCTCGATCCAAGAAGCGCATCAATTTAAAACTTTTATATTGACGAGTCCTTGCCTGGAGCGGCTTTCAGGGTAATTTATGTACTGGTACCGATACATTTCCCTCCTGAATTTCAGGGCCGCACCGCGGGTGTCTCCACCTTCATCCCCCGCGCGCGCCACATCAGGTAGTACTCCAGGTCGACGAGCTCCTGCGCGCCGTAATCGAAGGCCTCGGCGCGCAGCCCGCTCATGCAGTTGCGCAAGCGTCGCTGCAGCGACCCCACGCCCTGCCATTCGAGCCGGTAGATCGGGTAGCCCGTCGGATGCGCCTGCGGGATCGGGTTGCCCGCGAGGTGGCGGCCCCAGTTCTGGTCATGGCACTGGGCGCACGAAAGGTCGATCTGGCCGATCTTGCGGTTGTAGAGCGCGCGGCCGGACGCAAGAGCGGGCCGGGTCAGCACATCGACCGGGATGGTGATCGGAAGCCCGCGCGACTGGCGTCCCACGTACGAGGCGAGCGCGAGCAGCTCGCGGCTCTCAAAGGCCAGCGGTTTCGCCTTCTGATTCTCGACCCGGCAGGCGTTGATGCGCTGCTCGAGGTTCATCAACCGGCCGCTGATCGCATCGGGGGCCGGATAGCGGGCCGCCACGCCTTGCATGCTGACGGCGGCGTCGCCGTGGCATTCGGAACACGCGCGGTTCGCGGCCCCGGCTTTTTTCTTCCACGTGGCCTCGCCTGCGAGCAGCCAGAACGTCGCGGGATTCGCGGTGTCGTCGTCCTGCATGGCGCGCGTTTCGCGGCCCATGTCCGCGTAGCCCGAGCGGCGTTCGGCAAGAGGAATGTCCTGCGCGTGCGCGGTCGCTGCAGCGAGGAACGCCGCGACAAGGAGCGACCGCACTCAGGTCACGGTGATCGTGGCGGAGCTCGACACGGCGAATCCGTTGTCGCCCTTCCAGTGGAACGCGATGGTGCCGCTCTCGGTCGCCACCGTGGAAAACGCGATGTACGGGTTGGCCGAAATCGCCGGGTGCAGCTCGGCGCTGAAGATCTCCACCCCGTTGTAGCTGCACACAAAAAGCCTGACGATGTCGCGCGGGATCGAGGCGCCGCGCTCGGTGCGCCGGTAGCCGGTTTCCATGGTGTGCGACACGAGGGTCTTGATCTCGATGATTTCGCCGCGTTTGGCCGTTGGCGGGACGGTGACGAGCGCGTTCGACATGCTCAGAGGTCCTCCAGGCACGAGGCGATCGTCACGACCGTGGGCGCCGAGCCGGACCAGAAGGTGCCGTCGCTCATCTCGGCCACGGCCACCAGGGTCTGCGTATCGGCGAGCCTCACGCGCGTTGCCACTTTCGCATGGCCCGCGCGCGGACCCAGCTTGAAAGTCAGGATGACGGGCTCGGGATTGCGCTCGCTGAAGATCCCGACCGCTCTGACGTGGTCGGCTTCGGTCATCGGGCTCTCGACCGCCACCGAGATCGCCACCGTGTTGCCGTTATCGACGAGCGGCGGCACTTCGAGCCTGACGCGGCCCTTGGTTACGGGTTTGGCGCCGGTAAACCGCGCAATAGCGGCGAGCATGTCCTGCTCGGTGCCGCGCAGCAGGTTGACCGTGGCCTGCGCGTCGGCGCGGGCGGGCAACCCGGCAACGGCCGCCAGGACGGCGGCCTGCGCGAGGAATTCGCGGCGCGTGCGCTTTCTACTCATTCAGAGTCCCAAGATAAGCCACAACGTCCTCGATCTGCTCCGCGGTAAGCAAGGGCTTGCCGCGCAAAGCGGGCGCCACCCGCCAATGTCCTTCGGTCCGGTAGTAAGACGGCATGATCGTCGAAGGGTTCAGCCTGCGCGAATCGACGATGCGCGCTCGCAGCTGCGCCTCGGTCCAGCGCTTTCCCGCGCCCTTGAGGTCCGGGGCCAGGTCGCCCTGGAAGCGCTCCTCGGGAAACGGCCCGCTGTGGCACAGCAGGCACAACCCCACCTGGCGATTGGCGACGATTGCGCGGCCGCGAGCCGGGTCGCCTTTCGCGCCGGTGAGCGAGTCCGGAATCG
Source organism: Pseudomonadota bacterium (assembly GCA_031380765.1). Lineage (GTDB taxonomy): Bacteria > Pseudomonadota > Gammaproteobacteria > Burkholderiales > SG8-39 > SZAS-79. The sequence goes on from JANMXB010000701.1 coordinate 6,877, forward strand.
AGTCCTGTGCCGCCGCGGCGGACGCGTACAGCGCCGCGACGGCAAGGATCCGGCGCACTTCTACTAGACGAGCGTGATGCCGTGGTTCTTCAGCGGGAAGCTGCGGATGCGTTTTCCCGTCGCCCGGGTAAACGCATTCAGCACCGCCGGC
>JANMXB010000706.1:0-8099 GCA_031380765.1 Pseudomonadota bacterium
CACTTGATGTATTATTGTGCGGAAATATTGAAGGGCAGCCCGGTATCCGAGCGTGCAATGGAGCTCGGACAGCGAGTCGGTCTTGCGCTGCTGCTGGTGATGATGGCCTTCGCCTTTTATAACGATATCAACCGCCTCATCTCCAGCTGAATGACACGCCACCGGTTATACGCCGCGGTTGTAACCGGTTTGCTCGGGATTTGTGTGAGCCGGGCTGCGAGCGCCTTCGATCCGTTCATCATCAAGGATATCCGCGTCGAAGGGCTGCAGCGCACCGAGCCCGGCACGGTCTTCAGCTACCTTCCGGTCAAGGTCGGCGAGCAGATGACCGACGAGAAGGCGCAGCAGGCCATCCGGTCGCTCTTTGCGACGGGCTTTTTTCGCGACGTGCGGCTGGAGGTCGACAGCGGCGTGCTCATCGTCTTCGTGGAAGAGCGTCCCGCGATCGCCCAGATAGATTTCTCCGGGATCAAGGAATTCGAGCCTGAAAACCTGCGGCGCAGCTTCAGGGAGCTCGGCCTGGCCGAATCGCGGATCTTCGATCGCTCGCTTCTGGAGCAGGCCGAGCAGGAGCTCAAGCGCCAGTACCTCGCCAAGGGTCTGTATGGAGTCGACGTGCAGGCCACCGTAACCCCGCTGGAGCGCAACCGGGTCGGGATCAGTTTCGCGGTGAAGGAGGGCGAGGTCGCGAAAATCCACGGCATCAACATCGTCGGCGCCTCGGCTTTCAGCGAAAAGGATCTTCTCGACGAGTTCGTCCTGCGCACCCCGACCTGGATCACCTGGTACACCAAGCACGACCAGTATTCGCGCCAGAAGCTCGCGGGGGATCTCGAGTCGCTGCGTTCTTTCTACCAGAACCGCGGCTTTCTCGATTTCAACATCGACTCCACCCAGGTATCGATCACCCCGGACAAGAAAGACATCTACATCACGATAAACATCACCGAGGGCGAGAAGTACACCGTCTCGGACGTCAAGCTGGCGGGACAGCTCCTGTTACCCGAGGAGGAAATGGCCAGGCTCGTCAAGCTCAAGCCGGGCGACGTGTTCGCGCGCGACAAGCTTACGCAGACCACCAAGGGCATCGCGGATCGCCTGGGCAACGACGGCTATGCGTTCGCCAACGCGAACGCCGTTCCCCAGATCGACAAGGACAAGCGCGAGGTCGCTTTCACGATCTTCGTCGATCCCGGCCGCAGGGTTTATGTGCGCCGGATCAACGTCGCCGGAAACACGAAGACCCGCGACGAAGTCGTCCGGCGCGAAATGCGCCAGCTGGAGGGCGGGTACTACGACGCATCCAAGATCCAGCTGTCCAAGCAGCGCGTCGACCGCACGACCTACTTCAAGGACGTCAGCGTCGAAACCGTGCCGGTCGCCGGTCTCACCGACCAGGTCGACGTGAATTTCACCGTCGAAGAAAAGCCGACCGGAGCGCTCCTCCTCGGTGCCGGATTTTCGACCGTTGAAAAAGTCATCGTGTCGGGCTCGATCTCGCAGGGCAACGTGTTCGGAAGCGGCAAGTTTCTTTCGACCCAGGTAGCGACCGGCAAGATCAACCGGGTCTATTCGGTTTCGTACACCGATCCGTATTACACCGTGGATGGCGTCAGCCGGGGGTTCGATATCTACAAGCGCGACACGGATGCATCCCGGCTGAGCATCGGCCCCTACAAGACGAAGACGGTGGGTGGCGGCGTGCGATGGAGCTACCCGCTCGCCGAGCGCGACGCCGTGAGCTTCGGATTGAACGCCGAGCACGTCAACCTTCAAACGTTCGTCACCAGCCCCGTCAATTACATCTCCTTCGTCAACGCGTTCGGCAACACCTATACGTATGCCGCCGCCACGGCCGGCTGGGCGCGCGATTCGCGCGACAGCCTGATCATGCCGCGCGAGGGCGGCCTGATGAAGGTAAGCGGGGAAGTCGGCGCCGGCAACCTGCAGTACTACCGCATGGGTTACCAGCACCAGTATTTCCGCCCGCTGAATCGAACCTTCACCATGTTCCTGAATGGCGATTTCGGTATTGCAAACGGATTGGGCAACCGGCCGTTGCCGTTCTTCAAGAACTTTTACGGCGGCGGCCCCGGCACCGTGCGCGGTTATAGCTACTCTTCGCTCGGACCGCAGGACGGACTGGGCAACGTCCTTGGCGGCACGCGACGGATCGTCGCCAACGCCGAGCTCCTGTTCCCGGTTCCCGGCGCGGCGCAGGATAAGTCATTGCGCTTGGCGGTGTTTTTGGACGGCGGCCAGGTGTTCGGCGCGAGCGAAAAAATCGCACTGGGCGATCTGCGCTACGCCACCGGCCTGGCGCTGAGCTGGAACTCCCCGTTTGGTCCCCTTCGCCTCTCCATCGCACAGCCGCTGAATGCCACGGTCACGGATCGCGTACAAAGGTTACAATTCACCTTTGGTACCGGATTCTGATTGGCGCTGACTACTATGCAACGCAACAAAATCGTTCTTGGCTTCGCCGCGGCGCTGGCGGCCGGCGCGCTGTTCGCGGGTTCGGCGTCGGCGCAGGCCGAAGGCCGGATCGGCTTTGTCAACACCGAGCGCATTTTGCGTGACGCGGTTCCCGCGCAGCGCGCCCAGAAAAAAATCGAGGCCGAGTTCGCCAAGCGCGACCAGGAGCTTTCCAAGATGGCCGACCAGCTCAAGAAAATGCAGGACGAGCTCGAGAAAAACGGCGTCACGATGGCCGAAACCCAGCGCCGCAACAAGGAGCGCGAGTTCGCCGACGTCAACCGCGAATTCCAGCGCAAGCAGCGCGAGTTCCGCGAGGACCTCAACTCCCGGCGCAACGAGGAGCTGGCTCAGGTGGTCGAGCAGGCCAACCGCGTGATCCGCCAGATTGCCGAAGCCGAAAAATACGACATCATCTTCCAGGACGCCGTCTACGCAAACCCGCGCATCGACATCACCGACAAGGTGATCAAGACGCTCGAAGGCAAGCCGCCGGCGCGTTGACCGCGGCGCGAAGACATGCGCGCCAATCCGGGCAGGGCAGGTCCTCTTTCGCTCGCCGCCATAGTTTCCCGCCTGGGCGGACGGGTTGCGGGCAACACCGACACCGTCGTATCCCAGGTGGGTTCGCTCGAGAATGCCGGGAGTGGCGAAATCGCCTTCTTCTCCAACCCGCGTTATCGCGCAAAGCTGCAGGAAACGCGGGCCGGCGCGGTAGTCCTTCCTCCGTCTGCGGAAAGCCTTACGACGCTGCCCCGGATTGTCACCGAGAATCCGTACGCCTATTTTGCGCACCTGTCCCGGCTGTTCAATCCCGACCCTGAGCCCTCACCCGGTGTGCATGCCGATGCTCTGGTAGACCGTACCGCCAGTATCGCGTCATCTGCACAGGTCGGATCCGGGGCGGTGATCGGGCCCGGCGCGGTCGTCGGCGAAAGGACTTCAATCGGTGCCGGTTCGCATATAGGCCGGGACGTCAGGATAGGCGAGGCAAGCACGCTGCATCCCTCGGTAGTCATCTATGCCGGATGTACGATCGGATCGCGGGTGATCCTCCATTCCGGCGTGGTCATCGGTGCCGACGGCTTCGGACTCGCCCAGGAGGAAGGACGCTGGCTGAAGATTCCCCAGATCGGAGCGGTTGTTCTGGGAGACGATGTCGAGATCGGCGCCAATACCACCGTCGACAGGGGCGCCATCGACGATACCGTGATCGAGGAGGGCGTGAAGCTGGACAACCAGATCCAGATCGGACACAACTGCCGCGTCGGCGCCCATACCGCGATGGCCGGCTGTGTCGCCGTTGCCGGCAGCGCAAAAATCGGCCGTGCATGCACTTTCGGCGCCGGCGCGATCGTCCTCGGGCATCTGACCATCGTGGACAACGTGCACGTTTCCGCGGCCACCGTAATTTCGCGTTCGATTCACAAGCCGGGCACCTACACCGGCATGTTCCCGTTCGACGACAACGCGTCGTGGGCGAAGAACACCGCGCTGGTGAGGCATCTCGCCGAACTCGCGGATCGCGTCAAGGTGCTTGAAAAGCGCCTGTCCGAAAAGGAGAGCAAGGATGCCTGACGCGTTGGATATCGCGGGGGTGCTCGAGCACCTGCCGCACCGGTACCCGTTCCTGCTCATCGATCGCATCCGGGAGATCGAGCTGGGCAAGCGGATCGTAGCGCTCAAGAACGTCACCATCAACGAGCCGTTTTTCGAGGGCCATTTTCCGCAGCGGCCGATCATGCCCGGCGTGCTCATTCTCGAGGCGATGGCGCAGGCCGCGGGCATTCTGGTGTTCAAAACCATCGACGAAAAGCCGGACGCCAACTCGGTCTACTACCTTGCCGGCATAGACAAGGCGCGCTTCAAGCGGCCGGTGGTACCGGGAGACCAGCTCGAACTCGAAGTCGTTCTCGAGCGCGGCGTGCGGGGCGTGTGGAAGTTTTCCTGCGCTGCCCGCGTCGATGGCACGCCGGTCTGCGAAGCGCAAATGCTTTGCTCGGTGCGCAAGGCCCCCGGCGCCTGAGTCGAATGCCGATCCACCCTACCGCGATAGTGCATCCGCAGGCGCGTCTCGCGCCCGGAGTGGAGGTGGGCGCGTTTTCGCTGATCGGCGAACACGTCGCCGTAGGCGACGGCAGCTGGATCGGTCCGCATGTCGTCCTCGAGGGCCGCACCAGCATCGGACGCAACAATCGAATCTATCAGTTCGCCTCGATCGGCGGGCCGCCGCAGGACAAGAAATACGGCGGCGAGCCAACCGCCGTGGAGATCGGCGACGGGAACACGATCCGCGAATACGCGACGATCAACTGCGGCACGGCCCAGGACGCGGGCGTCACCCGGGTCGGCGACGACAACTGGATCATGGCCTACGTCCATTTTGCCCACGACTGCCAGATCGGCAGCCATGCGATATTCGCCAACGCCTGCCAGGTGGCCGGACACGTGCATGTAGGCGACTGGGTCATCCTCGGCGCCACCACCCTGGTCCACCAGTTCGTCAAGATAGGCGCGCACAGCTTCACCGCGATGGGCACGTTCCTGCAGCAGGATCTGCCGCCCTATGTCACGGCGGCCGGCAACACCGCGCAGCCCTACGGGATCAACAGCGAAGGCCTGCGCCGGCGCGGATTCACGCCCGCCGCCGTCAACGCGCTCAAGCGGGCTTATCGCACCCTCTACCGCTCCAGCCTTTCGCTCGAGGAGGCGAAGGCCGAACTGCAGATCCAGGCGCAGGCGTGCGCCGAGGTCGCCCTGCTGGTCGATTTTCTCGGCGGCTCGACGCGGGGAATCGTGCGATAAGGCGCGCTCGAATGAATGCGGGAACTGGTGCGTAGATGAGCGCGGCAAGCATCGCCCTGGTGGCGGGAGAGGCCTCCGGCGACCTGCTCGGAAGCCACCTGATCGGCGCACTAGGCACGCGGCGCGGCGGCCTTGGATTCCATGGCATCGGCGGCCCCCGCATGACCGGCCGCGGCTTCGACAGCTGGTACCCGATGGAAAAGCTCGCTGTGCGCGGCTATGTCGAAGTGCTGCGCCACTATCGCGAAATCATGGCCATCCGGCGCCGCCTCCAGTCGCGGCTCCTGGACGAGCGGCCGCAGCTTTTCGTCGGGATCGATGCCCCGGATTTCAACCTGGACCTCGAATATCGCCTCAAGGCCGCGGGCATCCCGACCATGCATTATGTCAGCCCGTCCATCTGGGCCTGGCGCCGCTCGCGGCTGCGCCGCATCGCGCGGTCCGTCTCCCACATGCTGGTGCTGTTTCCGTTCGAGACCGAAATCTACCGGGAGGCGGGCGTCCCGGTGACCTATGTGGGTCACCCGGTGGCGGATTCAATACCGCTGAAAGTGGACAAGCCGGCCGCGCGCGAGCAGTTGCGCCTGTCGCAGCGGAACATGGTCATCGCTTTGCTGCCGGGAAGCCGCCAATCCGAGCTGCGCTACATGGCCGACACTTTTGTCCAGACGGCCAAACGGCTGCATTCGGCCCTGGGGGATGTGCATTTTGTCTGTCCGACGGCGTCCCGCCCGACGCGCGACCTGTTCGAGGAGGCCATTCATCGCAACGACGCGACAGAAGTGCCCCTGACGCTGATGTTCGGGCATTCGCATGAAGCCCTGGCGGCTGCGGACTTCGCGCTGGTGGCCAGCGGCACCGCGACGCTCGAAACGGCTCTGTTCAAAACGCCCATGGTGATCGTCTATAAGATGTCGCCCCTCACCTGGAGCCTCATGCGCCGCATGCTTTACATGCCCTATGTCGGCCTTCCCAACATCCTGGCGGGTGAATTCCTGGTCGACGAGCTGATGCAGGACGCAGCCACGCCCGAAGCGCTTTCCGATGCGCTCATTGCCCTGGTGCGCGACACGGCCCGTCAGAAGCGCCAGGTGGAAAAATTCGCGGAAATCCATCTCACCCTGCGCCAGGACAATGCATCGAAATCGGCGCAAGCCGTGCTGGAGGTCCTGGACAACGCCTCGGGGCGTCGCACCGCGCGGGCGGGCGCATGAGGATTTGCGGCGTCGACGAGGCAGGCCGCGGTCCGCTTGCCGGACCGGTCTACGCGGCCGCCGTCATCCTGGACCCGGACAAGCGCATCCGGGGGCTTCGCGACTCCAAATTGCTCACCGCTGAACGGCGCACCGAGTTGCTGTGCCTCATCCAGGCGAAAGCGCTCGCCTGGTCGATCGCATTCGCAACGGTCGAGGAGATCGATCGGCTCAACATACTGCAAGCGAGCCTGCTGGCGATGCAAAGGGCCGTCGCCGGTCTGCCGTTCGTCCCGGACGAGGCTTGGGTCGACGGCAATCAACCGCCGAAGCTCGGCGTGCCTGTACGCACAATCGTCAGCGGAGACCGGTTGCATCCGTGCATTTCGGCGGCCTCCATTCTCGCCAAGACCGCGCGGGACGCCGAAATGGTGCGGCTGCATGCAATTTATCCGCAGTACGGTCTCGACCGTCACAAGGGGTATTCAACCGCCGCGCATCTGGAGGCGATCAGGGTTCACGGCGTGTGCGAAATCTATCGCCAATCCTTTGCGCCAGTGCGCAGAGCCGGCCGATGGCAGTAATCCGCTCGCGCGACAATTCGCGCGTGAAGGACTGGATGCGTCTCACGCTCGAACCGCGGGAGCGCCGCGAACGCGGATCGGCGCTGATCGAGGGCATCCATCTCGTGGAAACCTTCCTTCAGCAAGGCGGGGTGCCCGAAAATTTCCTGGTGAGCGAAGCCGCGCTCTCCCGCGCCGCGATTGCGCGGCTGATTGAGCGCTCGGGCGTCACGCCGTTCGTGTTGGAGGAAAGCCTGTTCAATCGCATCTCGGGCACTGAAACCCCAGCCGGGATCGCTGCCGAGATCGCCATTCCCGCCGCGCAAATCGATGCGGCGCAAAGCGACGGATGCGTTTTCCTCGACGGCCTGCAGGATGCCGGAAACGTAGGCACAATTCTGCGCACGGCGGCTGCTTTCGGGATCCGGGACGTTTTCCTGGGGCGGGGCTGCGCCGACGCCTGGTCCCCCAAGGTGCTGCGCGCGGGCATGGGAGGGCATTTTTTCCTGCGGATTTCCGCCACCGCCGATCTTGCCGCCGAGGTCGGCCGCTTTGGCAAGGTGACAATCTGCGCCGCAGCCCATGGCGGCGCACCAATCGATTCCCTCGATCTCGCCGGAAGGGTGGGCTGGATCTTCGGGGGCGAGGCCACGGGGGTCTCCGCTGCTGTGGAGGCAAAAGCCACCCATCGGGCCACGATTTCGACGCCGGGTGGCGCGGAATCGCTGAACGTCGCGGCCGCGGCGGCCGTATGCCTGTACGAGCGCCAGAGGCAGCTCAGTACACGTGGCGCTGGATCTTGATATCCCGGAGGATCGTGGTCGCGATCTCCTCGATGGACTTAGTCGTCGAATTGATCCAGTGGATGCCTTCGCGCCGCATCATGGTTTCGGCCTGCTCTACCTCGAAGCGACAATTGGATAATCTGGCGTAATTGCTGTCGGGACGGCGCTCCTGCCGGATTTCGCGCAGGCGTTCCGGCGCGATCGACAGTCCATAGAGCTTGCTGCGATAGTTTTTCAGCACTTCGGGTAGCGCGCGGCGCTCGAAGTCCTCTGGAATC
>JANMXB010000035.1:0-4300 GCA_031380765.1 Pseudomonadota bacterium
TTTCACGAACATCCTTGCCTTCGGGCGCAGTGCCATGCTCGATAAGCTGCTGAGTGTCCAGGCGTGTATAGGTATTTCCTTCAAGGTTCGAGGACGCCCACGACAAATCTACGAGCAGCCGATTCATGATGTCGCGGGCATACGTTCCGGCTGGTCTTTTTGAAAGCCGCGTACTGCCGAGGTCGTGCAATGTGCGCTTCATCGTCTCCGTGAGATAGTGCGTTTTGTTCGGTTCATATTCGCGCAGGAAGTCTCGCGCATATCCGACCGGAGTCCGGAGGGTAATCGGAAGCCTTATCAAGTCACGAACTTCTTCCCTCTCCTTGCTGAGCGGGACATATTTCTCCACAGGTGCATCGACGCTATCGCTCGCTTGGAGCGATTCGACTGCGGTCGCCTGGACCGGTGAGATTTGATATTTTTGCGCTTTGGTAGCGCCGGTGGAAACGATGCGTTTGCTGCCCACCATATCGGCCAGCTTGCGTTGCAGAGTGCGTCGGCTCAAGTGTTTGGCGAGCTTTCGCGCAAGGTCGGCCAGCGTGACTCCTTCTGGATTGGCGCGAATCGCTTCGAGGACGCGATCCTCGATCTTTGGCGACAGTATTTTCGGCATACGCTATCCTTCTGGCGCAAAAAAAGGAGCGCCTGGCAGAGGGAATTCTAGGGTTTTTGGCGCAAATAGTCAATTAAGGCCAAAAGACTGGCGCAAGTCGATAATTAGCGCCAAACGAGCTGCGCAAGACGTCCAAAATGTTGCCATCCCTCACACCGCGAGCGAAATCACCGACTCCTCGTACCCGCCGGTGCCCATCCCGCCTTCGGGAAAGATCTTGTGCTCGGCGATCCATTTGGACGCTTCCTCGAACACTTCGCGCGTATACGGCTCGAACACGATGCGCTCGCCCGGGCCGAAGCGGCGGGTGTCCATTTCGTCGAGGAACCGCGCCGGGAATTCCTTGCGGTAGAAGTGCGTGTAGCGCTCCGGCCGCAAGTCGATGTCGCGCTGCGCGCGGCGCAACCCGCGGAAATATTTGCGCACGTCCTCCAGGTCCGGGTTGCCGGTGATCATCGAGGCGATCATGAAAGTCGAGTCGATGATCTTGCGAAATCCGAGCTGCTCGAGAAAGTAATAGGGCCCGCTGAAGAGCGACGCAGCGGGAACCTTCCGGTCGATCAGAAGTTGCATGCGCGAAAAAAGCAGACCATCGGCGAACGAAAGCGCAATCTCTTCCTGCGGCATGTACTGTTCGAGAGCCTGGATGGTGGCGTAGTGGCTGCCGGACTGGAATCCGACCGAGATCGGCACGCCCTCGAGGTCGGCCGGCTGGCGCACGGTCGACTCGGGCGGGACGAATATCGCACAGGGCGACACGGAGTACGCATCCGCAAAGAGTTTGCCGTGGCCGGCCGAGGCTGCGACGTTGACTGTCCAGTGGCAGGCGCAACTCACGTCGACCGGCCGGCCTTGCTCGAAGCTTTGGTAGGCGCCCGATTTATCGGGCGTGGCGTGTTTCTTGGCGCTGTCGCCTTCGCCCCAGTTGTCGCGGAACTCGTACGCCAGCCCCTCGGCTTCGAAGTACCCTTTTTCCTGCGCCACCCACTCCTGCAGGCGGAAATGCGGCGAAATCACGAACTTGGACATCTCAGCCTCCTTGCGGCGTGATCGGTTCGTGCAAAGATACTATTTTCGCGGACCTCCAGGGGGCGGCATGCTGAAAGCGGTCACAGGTATTGCGCTCGCGGTCGCCATTGGAGTCGCCCTGCCAGCGCCTGCCGAGGCCCAAGGCCAGAACTACCCATCGAGGCCGATTCGTTTCGTCGTGTCTTTTCCTCCGGGCGGCGTGTCCGACCGCCTGGGGCGGTTGCTAAGCCAGCACATGCAGGAGAGCTGGGGCCAGCCGGTCGTCGTCGAGAACCGGCCGGGCGGCTCGGGCTTCATCGCCAGCCAGGCGGTGGCTACCGCAGCTCCCGACGGCCACACGCTGCTCCTGGGCAACATCAACACTCACGCGATCAATTCCGCCTTGTACCGGAAATTGCCTTACGACCCGGTGAAGGATTTCGCGCCCATCAGCCTCCTGGTATCGGTCCCCAACTTGCTGCTTTTGCATCCGTCGGTGCAGGCGGGTTCCGTACAGGAGCTGGTTGCCCTGGCGCGCGCCCGGCCCGGGAGCCTCACCTACGCCTCTGCGGGCTCGGGGACCTCGACCCACATGTCGGCCGAGCTTCTGAAGTCGATGAGCGGCATCGAAATCGTGCATGTTCCCTACAAAGGGCCGGCGCCCGCGCTGCAGGCGATCCTTGCGGGCGAGGTCAATTTGTATTTCGAGACTGTCGCATCGTCACTCCAATTGGTCAGGGCGGGGAGGCTGAAGGCGCTCGCCATCACCAGTGCGGTGCGCTCGACGCTGGCGCCCGAAATCCCCACGGTGGCCGAATCGGGGATGCCCGGGTTCGAAGTTGCGCCATGGTTCGGGGCGCTGACGCGCGCCGGCACGCCATCGGAAATCGTCACCCGGCTCAATACCGAGATGGTCCGCATCCTCAGTCTCTCCGACGTGCGCTCAGCGCTTGCCGCGCAGGGCGTGACAGTCATCGGCAGCACGCCGGATGCATTTGCCAGGTACATCGACCAGGAAATCACCCGCTGGTCGAAGGTTGTGAGGCAAACCGGCGCCAAGCCGGACTAGCGCGTGGCGTAAATCCGCGCTACTGACATTTCCGGCGAAAAGTAAAGGCCTGGAGCGGCTCTCCAGCCAACTTGCTGACATTCAGCTACGGCCAGAGGGGCAGACCGGCGAGGCCGGCGGTTTCCGCTTGCCCCGTCATCAGGTTGGCGTTCTGCACCGCCTGGCCGGCTGCGCCCTTGCCCAGGTTGTCGATCGCCGCCACTGCGACGACCAGTCCAGCATCCGGGTTCACCGCGTAGGAGAGGAAGACCAGGTTCGAGCCGCTCGCCCATTTGGTATGCGGACCGCGGCCTTTCTCCGCGGCGACGATCTTGACGAAGGGCTCGTTCTTGTAAGCGGCCTCGGCTGCGGCGTACAAGCGCGCGGTGTCGATTTTTCCGCGCGGCCGCGCGTAGCAGGTCGCAAGAATGCCCCGGGTCATCGGCACGAGGTGCGGGGTGAATGCCACGGATGCATTTCTCCCGGCGAGGTCCGAGAGCGTGCGCTTGATCTCGGGCACATGCGTGTGGCCCGCAAGGCCATACGCGAACAGGTCCTCGTTGGTCTCGGCGTAGCCGAAATCGCTCGCCCCGCCGCGTCCGGTGCCGGAAACGCCGCTCTTGGCGTCGATCGCGATGCCCTCCGGCTCCACGAGTCCTTCCTTGACGAGCGGCGCGAGGGCCAGCAGTGCCGCCGCCGGATAGCAGCCCGGATTCGCAAGCCGCGTCGTCTTCGCTATCTTCGCGCGCTGGCCCGGCAATTCGGTGAGGCCATAGGTCCAGCCCTCCACGTAGCGATGATCGCCGCCGACGTCGACGATCTTCGTCCCGGCAGGAATGCGCGCAAGCGGCGCGCTCGATTTTCCGGTCGGGAGCGATGCAAACAGCAGGTCGATGCCCTCGAGCTTTTCCGGCGCGAAAGGCTGGATCACGATTCTGCCGGTCGCGTGGCCGGCGAGCGCCGGGAAGCGCTGCGCCAGGGTCTGCCCGACCGTGCTCTCGCCGCTTGCGTAGACGACTTCGAACGCGGGATGGCCGACGCACAGCCGCAGCAATTCGCTGCCGCCGTATCCGCTGACGCCTGCGATGCCGATGCGCATTACGCTTGCCTAGCCGAGGTGCTTCCGGAAAAATTCGAGCGTGCGCGTGCGGGCAATCTTGGAGGCCTCGGCGTTGTAAGAACCGCGCTGGTCGCAATTGAAGCCGTGGCCGGCCGGATAGAAGTGTGCAACGATCGAAGGGTGCTTGGCGACCGCAGCCTTGGCCTGCTCGGGCGTCGGCGACTGGTCCTGCTCGCCGAAGTTGCACATCATCGGGACCTTGGGCCCTTCGTCGGCAAAATCGGGAATGCCGCCGCCGTAATAGGGCACGGCACAGGCGAGACCGGGCCTGCGCGCCGCCGCCACCCAAGCCACCGTGCCGCCCCAGCAGTAGCCGACGATGCCGACCTTACCGGCGCTCTGGACTTCCTTGACGGCCGCATCGACGTCGAGCATGGTCTGCGTCCAGTCGAGCTTCTGCATGATCGCAAGGCCCGCCTGGATCTCTTCCGGCGAGTAACCGGTCTCGTAGTTGCGCTGCAAGCGGTCGTACATCGCCGGCGCGATCGCGAGGTACCCGTCGGCCGCATAG
>JANMXB010000092.1:0-21176 GCA_031380765.1 Pseudomonadota bacterium
AAAAGAAGGCCGCTGAGCCAGACCAGGATGATATTTACCGATACCACAGCGCTCGTCCAGACCGCAACTTTTACTGCCAGGGCAAGCCACCACTCGTAGGGCGGCGAGACTTCGATCACGCCCACGCCCGGGTAGCCGAACGTCGCGGGTGCCTGTGCCTGCGCCTCAACCAGCAGGGGCACGATTCCCATCGCGCCAGCTATCGCGACCGGTGTCCAGCGCGCGTCTGGCGGCTCATCGGCGCTGGAGAGCCAGCGGCCATCGGAGGATAAATCAAGCCGATTTCCGTCGACGCTCGCCACGAGCGCCACCGCGAGCCGGGGCGATTTCTGCGGCGGCAGGTGGGTCATGCCGAGCGTAACGGTGTTTCCCCCCCAGCGAAGATAACGAGCAATATTGATGGCATGCATGCTCGGGCCAGTCGTCGCTTCCTCGATCTGGAAACCGTTGACCGCCAGGCTGTATGAAGCGTCGCTCGATATTCCGATCCATGCCTCCTCTATTTTCTTGCCCTGCAGATCGAATGTGCGGCGGAATGCCGCTTTCTGGGCGGCCCGCTCGCGGTGCCAGATCCAGTCGCCCCTGGGAAAAACCTGAAAAAGGGCGGGGGGCGTATCGAGGTATTGCATCGGCCGGTCAGGCAGTTCCTCCACGTTTGCAGCGAACGGCAAATCGTAGTCAACGAATTGCGGGTCATACCAGTTTGTGCGGCCGCGCGCGGCCGGCTGCCAATCGTCGAAAGTGACCACTCTCCAGGTGCCATCGCTCGAAATCGTGCTGATGGTCCCGGCGCGGTCCACCCATGAGCCGCGGACGATCAATTGCGGGCGCGCCGGGCGGGTCCACAACTTGACCGCTATGGCGATGACATTCTTGCCCGTCCTGAGGTAAGGCGCAACGTCGAAAATTTCAGAAGTCGAAGCGGAAACCAGAACGTTCGCGGCTGCCGAACCGTCGAAAGCAGAGCGCTTTCCCGGAACCTCGACGCCATTGACGAACAAGGTGAACTGATCCGGCGCAGCGACCTGCAGGTGCGCCTTGACCGGTTCGCTGGGCAGGAAAATGCTTTTCCGATAATTTGCTACTGTCGCCGGCTGATTGGGACCGATCCACGCAGCGCCGCCCCAGGCAGGGTAATACTGGCTTTGAACATGAGGGGCGAAAGCGACGCTCGCAAACACCGCGAGGAAAAGCGAAAACACCGCCAAGGCGAGCCAAGCCATGGCCTGCTGCGGCCTTCGCAGCTTCCACGCGGAAACGCGTCTTCCGTTACTCACGATCCGGAGAGCGCCTGGTACGCGCGATAGTTGGATCGGTCATCAAGCTTGAAAGACTCGAAATAGGCGTCCCTCGCCTTCTGATACTCGCTCATCCACACGTAACAATCGCCCGCCGTGCTTTTGAGATCGGCCAAAGTAGTCTGATGGGATATGGTGCCCATGCCGAGAAGACGCTGTGCCCTCGAAGCGCAGCCAGCGTACTGTCTTGTGTCGAGCTCGATGCGGGCGAGCATCGAATGCGCATCCAGCGGCTCGGGTTCGACCGCAACCGCGATTCTCATCGCAAGTTGCAGGTCCCGCTCTGCCTGGACTTTGGCGCCGGCGCGGTAGGCCGTGGAGCCTCTTGAGATGTAGCCGGTGCGCTCGATTTTCGCGGCCGCTCGGAGGTAGGAATCGCCTAGCAGCGAGTCGTCCAGCCTCAGGGACGAGAGGATCTTGAGCCGCGCGAATCCATCGTCATACTCCCTTGCCTGGATATCCGCATTCGCCAAGTGGAGCAAAGCATAGGGATCGTTACTCCCGTTGAGGGCGTAATGCGTCTTCGACACCTTGAGCACAAAAGCCACCGATCGGGCCAGCACCAGATCTGCCGCGACGGCATCGGCGTAGGAGCGCATTGCCGCGCCGAAAGCGCCTCGGGCGACCAGCCTGTCGCCCGAACGATGCAGGTACTCGCCCCAGAGCGCGGGCCCGCCGAAAATCACGAGGCCGGCCAGCACCACCGGAGCGCAGGCGGCAAGCGTCACGAAAAGCTTGCCCTTCGCTGCACGCCGCGACGGGGCGGTCGCGACCAACAACGTCCCCGCCAGCGCCAGGATCCACCCGCGGCCCAGGCTTTGCCACACGAACACAAGACGGTCCGGATAAAGAAATTCGAAATTGGTGATCTGATTTAGTCGGATCAGAATGTCGGCACCGGAATTCGGGACGAAATTCGCGCTCAGAAAATCGTTTTGCCGCTGAAACGAGGACGCTTGGGCAACGTAGGTCTCGATCCATAGTGGATCGATGCAGGCCAGGTACAGCAGGTGGTAGAACAACAAGCACAGGGCCAGACCGGCCAATGCACTGCGGATCCGCGCGCAGCCGAAGGCTTCGGCGAGCGTGGCGGACAGGATGACAAGGAGGAAAATCAATCCTTGCGGGATGAGAGACGCAACGCCCGGATTGTTCGCGTCATAAGGCACATACCCCACGGAAAATCCGTTGACGGTAGTGAACACAAGCCGGATCCACTCATACTGCGCACCGATGGCGCTCAGGAGAAGTCCCAGCCCCGACATCGCGACACGAGGCGAATTCAGGCTGGCAGCCAATCGCGCGATATTTCCCCGGCTCATGATCGCGGATTGAACCGCAGTTGAAAAGCCGCTTTCAAGATCGCCAGGTCCTCGCCCCGGATTCCCTTGAGGACCAGAATCAGCAGGACATAAGCGACTCCGTAGGCAACTGTATACGCGGCAAGCGCCAATAGAGAGCCGTTTTTCGAAGCGGCCAGCAGGATCGGGGTGGTCAGGCACGTCACGAGAAAAGGTTTGCTGAACAGTGCGTAAATCGAAAGGCCGAAGCCCTCGCGATGCAGCAGGAAGTAGCCGCAGGCGAAGAAGGCCAGCTCGCTCGCAACTATGGCGATAGCCGCGCCCAATTCCCCGAATGGAGGAATTAGCGCAACGTCCAGGCCGATATTGACCGCCAGGCACATGCCGGTGCTGATAGTGTAGAAAGACTGTCGGCCTAATACGCTGAATGCGGCGATGTACAAGCTGGTCGGAAAGAGAAGGGCGATTGCCAGCGACATGACCGACAATGCCGGCGCGGCATCTCCATAGGCGGGGCCGAAAGTAAATCGGACAATGTCGCCGGCAAGCACAAGCACTAGCCCGCATAGCGGGAACCCGATGATCGCAAATACCCGCATGGCATGGCCCAACGCCTGGAAAAGTCGTTCCTTCGAATCCAGCGCGAAACGCGCGAACGGCGGCAGCAGCGGCATCGAAAGCGTGGACGGAAGCAGCTCTATGACCTGCATGATCCTGAGGCCTGCATTGAGCAATCCCACCGCGTGGGGCGTAGCCAAAGCGGTGAGGAACAGGATGCCGGCATTCACCACTGAGCGCCGAAACACCATTGCGAGGCCCACCAAGTACGACTGCGAGAGCAGGTATCCCCAGTACTTCAGGTCGACACGCCACGAAACCGGGAAATAGCGGTTGCGCATAAGGGCACAAAAGTACAGGCACTGGGCAAGGTTTCCCAGCAGGAAGGCGACTGCCATCCCGACCAAACCTGCGTCGAGCTGAATGGCGATGCAGACGAAGATCAGAACGCAAAGCCGCAGCGCCACGCTCCCCGCTGCGTTGAACCCCATGTCTTCGTGCGCACGGCAGGTCGCGGCGAATACTGCGTTCTGGAAAGCCACCGCGGATCCCATGCCCAATATGACGCATGTCCACAGCACCTCGCGGGAACTTGCCCACCAAAAACTCATCAGTCCGACGAGCGCAATTATTGCCACGGAAAAGAGTCCCGCCAAAGGGGCCGCGGCGGAGAACATGGCGGCGGCCTTGGGCCTGTCGCGTGACATGTCCCTGACCAGGATGGTGGTCAGGCCAAAATCGGCGAGCACCTGGAACAGGCCGGTCAGCGCAAGCACGAATGAGAAGACGCCGAACTGCGAGGTTCCGAGATAACGCGCAATCAGGACAAACGCCAGGAAAAACAGGGCGCCGCTGACTGCCTCGCCGGCCAGTCCCCATGCAGAGTTGTGCAGGATTCGCCGGACGGCCGCTTTCAAGGCGAAATCTTAAACGCTTGCGTCGAATACGGAAGGCCTGCCGCAGTCAGCAGATCCGCGTACGCGCCCCAGGCGCTGTACTTGCTGGCAAGCATCGCAATCCGTTGTCCCAGAACGTCGTATTGACTGTCGATCAACTTGTCCACGGAAACTTGCTCAAGGTCATATCTGGCCTGGGTCGTCCTTTCGATTTCAGTGAGCTGCCTGAATTTCGCAAGTGCTGGCGAGACTTGGGCTGTCGCCTGGAGAACCGCGTGGTACGCGCTTGCGAGGTCTCTGACCGTGTTGGCGCGGATCGATTCCAATTGCTGTTCGCTTTGCGTCACCGCCAAGGCCTTGGAGCGAATCTTTGCGTCCGACTGCCCAAAATCTGTAATCGGGACGCTTAGGGTAATCCCCACCGACGAGAAAGTTGGGTAATCGCGTTCAAAGCCGCTTGCGCCGGTATAGGTCGTCGCAAATGTCATCGTCGGCTTGTAGTTGCCCTGCGCTTGCAGGAGCGCGCCTTTCGCGATCTGCACATTTGCCCGTTGCGTCCGAACTTTGGGATGCTCATCGACGGTATTCGTGATCAAGTCCGTTAGGGTCGGTAATTGCGTAATCGCATCCGGCACTGCGGCGAGTTCGAGCGCCTCAGTCTCCAGCAGGCCGAGTAGCGAGCGCAGTTGCGTCAAGCTCGTAGCCAGGAGGCTTGTGGTAGTGTCGATGCCGGCCAGCGCCGCGGCAACGGAAGATTCGATGAACAGTTGTTCGGCAAGCACGCCCTGCTTGTCCGCCACCCGTTGTCGCACCACCTCCAGCGCCCGGAGCTTGCCCGCGTATTCTGCCTGGTAGATCGCCTGTTGCTCGCGAGCGACGGCAGCGTTGAAGTAAGCCTTCACGACCAAATTCGACGCCGCGGCGGCCTGCAGAAATACCGTTTCCTTTGCCACTGCCTGGCTGCCTTCGGCTTGAACCGCCAGCGGCGTCTCGCCGCCGTACCAGGTGGCGTTGTAGTAAAGCGGAAAGGACACGACGAGCGTGTTGGACATGTAATCGCCCTTCGAAAAGCCCGACGGCACACCAGGCTCGATCACTCTCTGTACGGCCTGAAATGACGTGGATAGGCCGCGACCGTAATTCGCCGCGTTCTGAAGCGAAATGGTGGGCCTCCACACCAGGCGCGCCGATTCGAGGTCTGCTCCTTTCACTTGCACGTCTGTCGCCGCGGCGATCACTGCCGGGCTTTGGGCGACCGCGAGCTTCGAGGCCGAGTCCGGGTCTAACCGCAGCACCTGGGTCTTAGGTGCTTGCTTGAGACCCTGGTCTGCACCGACCGTGCCTGCTGGCGCTGAAGCGCACTCGGCATCCGGGGGCAGCGACGGCGATTGGTGATCCGAGCATACGGCCAGCAGCGATCCAGCGGTCTTCAGCGTTAACTCGTCGACCATTCTGTGCCGGCCCGGGAGCTCGGCTCCAATGGCTTTCGCAGACGATATGGCGAGCGCACACGCCAGTCCGAGTGTTGCAAGGCCACTTCCCGGTCTTTTAGTTGCTGGGGCCAAAGATACGCACCCTGCTGTTGTCGCTCAGACCCACTTGCCCAACAATGACGATCTGCTCCCCTTCTTGCAGACCGCTCTTCACTTCCATGTAGCCCTCGGCATACGCGCCGGTGCGAATCTCCCGGATGCGGGCAATCCCGTTGTCCACGACGAAAACGTACGCGAAATCCTGACGCGTCGACAGCAGAGCAACGGCCGGAATCCGCAGCACTTTGGCCTGATCGTTGTTCAGCCATGCGATTCCCCTCATTCCCGGCCTCAGCTTGAGATCGCCGTTGGAGAGCAGGACGTGGACGGTCATTAGGCGGGTCGAGTTGTCGATCACCGGATTAATCCAGCGAACCCTGCCGTTGAACTTCTGACCAGGAAAGGCGTAGAACGACAGTTGAGCGGGCTGGTTGATGTAAACAAAGCGAATCTTGTCTTCAGTATAGGGCACGTACACGAGAATCGGATCGATTTGGGCGACCGTCATGATGGGGGTCTGCGCCTTTACGATCGTCCCAACGTAGGTGTCGCGGTTGGTTACTATCCCGCTCACCGGCGAGTCGACCCTCGCTTCGCCGAGGTTGACGGTTGACTGCACGACTGCGTCTTCGTTTTTGGCGACTTCCTGCTCCGCGTTGAACTTGTTGAGCAATGCCGAGTTCATTTCGTCGCGCGCGACAGCCCCATTCTGAAACAGCTTCTCCATGACGGCGGCTTTGTGCGCATGGAGGACAAGCTCGCTCTTGCTGGCCTCGAGCTGGGACTTGGAGTTCCTCAGCGCCGAAACCAGTGGCTCGGGGTCGAGCTCTATGAGCCGCTCGCCCCTTCGAACGACATCCCCCAACCGGGCATTTATTTTAACCACCTTGCCCGAGGTGAGCGCGCTCAAAGGCACGATCTCCATTTCCTTGGCCGTCCCCTCCGCGGCGAGCAACTCGTTCACTGCTCCCCGTCCGACCCGCGTGACCTGGACCGGAATCGGCTGGTCCAGGACCTTGGCGACTTTCCAGTAGGTGCTCGACAGGTGACGCACAGCGATCAAGGCGGCCACAATCACGAACAGGCCGACTGCGACGACCCACAGCAAAATCTTCAGGCGACCAGATTTGATCATTACTCGATGCCTCGAAAATTCTCACCGCGCGTCAACATGCCTGAATGCTTCAGAATTGGCTGCCAAGCAGCGAGGCGACGCAACTCCCCGGCTCACCCCGAAAGCCGCGCATGTCCTGTCTAAAGCCCCATCAGACGGGCGACGATTCCGCGCTGGATGTCGGATGTTCCCGAATAGATCGTGCCGCCAATTGCATCGCGAACGTCGCGCTCTATCTCCGATTCCGTCATGTATCCGTATGCGCCGTGAATCCTGAGCGCTTCCATGCTCGACTGGACGAAACATTCGCTGAGGTAAAGCTTCGCGATCGCGGCCTCCATCACAGCGTTCTGGCCCATTTTTTTCAACCAGGCAACTTTGTACAGCATCAGCCGCGCCGTTTCGATTCGCACCTTCATGTCCGCAACCCGGTTGCCCACGGACTGGAACTTTCCGATCGGCTGGCCGAATTGCATCCGTTCACGGCTATAGCGCACGCACGCTTCAAGCTGGCGCTCCATCGCGCCTATATGGCTCGCCAGAATGCAACTGCGCTCCCATTCCATGGAGCTGTTGAAAACCGCTACGCCGGCCCCCTCTTTGCCCAAGCGGTTTTCCATGGGAACCACACAATCCTGCAGTATGAGTTCGCCGAGGGAGGCGGTGCGCAAGCCCATTTTTTCCATGTCCCGGCCAACCTGGAATCCAGGCGTTCCCTTTTCCACCAGGAATACGCTGATCCCCCATGGCCCCTTGACGCCGTCCAACCTTGCGAAAACAACCGCCAGATCCGCGTGCGGCGCATTCGTGACGAACAGCTTGCTTCCATTCAGTCTGTATCCGCCGTCAGTTCGCTCTGCGCGCGTGCGCAAACTGTAGGCGTCCGAACCCGAACCCGGCTCGCTCATGCCGTGCGCGCCAATCAACTCGCCACTGCACAGACCGGGCAGGTATTTTTTTTTCTGCTCCTCGGAACCGAACGTCAGAATGGGGTGCTGAACGCTCCACATCTGTGCGTTGAGAGCAAATAGAAGTCCGTTGTCGCCGCACCCGTAGCCCAGCCCTTCCATCACCAGCATCGTCGTCATGATATCGGTGTCGGTCCCGCCAAAAGCTTCGGGCAAGGACAAGCCTTGCACACCGAATCGCGCGCATTTTCGCCAGTTGTCATGCGAAAACTCACTCCGCCGCTCGCGATCGCGCAGACCGACATTCAGTTCTTTCTGCGCGAACTCTACCGCGGTGCGCTTGAAGGCTATTTGCTCTTCCGACCAGGAAAAATCCATTGCGCTCGTAAATCCTCTCGAAAAGCCCGCCGCTTGATCTGCGTCAGGCGAAACCTCAGGGACGGGAACAGTGCGAACCGTGACCTCTTTGGACGGGCCGAAGCGTGCCAAGCCGGCTCGACGCCTTCAGCCCGGCTGTTGAGCGCAGGCTGCGGCAGGGTCAAATGATGCTCTCACGAACTGCTCACGCCAAGCTGCCCGGCGGGCCGCCACGCTCCTTTGCCTCCCAGTTTTTATGCAGCGTAAGCTCGAGTTTTTATTATAAATCCATTGGGGATCAAAATACTTGCTTGCGCAACGCTGAATCGAGTCCCTGCAGGCTTTGCACTTCCTTTACAGGTTGACTGCCGCGCATAAGAGTTGACGATCCGTCGGTACCACGGCTCAACCGCAGTCATACAGGGCAGTTTTCCCTGATTGAACGCATTTTCGCCTTCCACTTGTAGAGCAGGACGATGATCGGAATGAACACTGCCAGCTCAAACGCAATCGCGGTCATGTTGTGCAAGCTGACAAGTTCTCCAAACGTCAAATGGAGTATTCCCGGGAAGAGCGTGAAAGGCGCCGAGATCTTCTCCGCGCTGAACGGCCACAGCAGCGCCACCCCGGGCGAACGCACAAATCCCAGGCTGGGCCCCGTGAGAATATCGACGACGTCGTGACTCAGGACGGCAGCTGTGAAGGCCACCGAGGCGAGCCGCAGTCCGAGTTGCTTGCGCCACACGAAACCCGCCAGCAACCCGGCGACCATGGCAAACACAAGCGAGTGGGTCGGCCCTTGATGAAAGGCGTTCGGATCCTGTGCAACAATATAGCCGACGAGAAAATCGATGTCTGGAAGATTGGCAAGCAACATGAATAAGGCGGCGCTGCGCAACGTAAGTGGAATCGGGCGGCCGGGGTTGGCTCCGCTCACCCCAAGCAGGCAGGATATACCGCACAGCGCATGTCCCACGGTTGACGCCATTATTCGACGCCGCATCCGGCTTCCCGGACGGCACATTTGTTAGCGGACGCTGGAAACTCGACCTTGCGCCTCTCAAGCGTCTCGATCGGCACGTTGCGCGTCCGGCGGTCCAGACCCGATCGTGTGACCGGCGCGTGCGCTGCCGGATTGCCGCGCCGGTTAACATACTGCAGGACGTAGGTGCCCTTGAGGTACGGATTTGGTTTTCCGTCAGTCGCGCTCGCCGAATCGGCTCCATCCACGAGCTGTTGGTATAGGATTTCTATGCCGCGCGCGAGGGTATCCCAGTCGAACGCATCGCGGATGGTATTCTGGGCGCGCGCGCCCAGACTGCGCGCCAGCTCCGGGTGACCGAGGAGAAACTCAATGCCGCGTCCGAGTGCCGTGCAGTCGTGATTCTCCGCCAGATAGCCATTGTGCATGTGATGCAGGCCCTTGCCGCCCCCTTTAAAGCTGACAATGGGCTTCGCGGCTGCCATATAGTTCAATAATTTGACAGGGTGCCCCGGGCAGTCAGAACGCGGCACGACCGCAATGTCGGCGGCAGCGAGGTAATCCGGCAGCTCGCTAAGGGGCACGGTCTCCAGGAATGTCACATGCCCGCCGATCCCTAGTCCAAGCGCCATGTCCGAATACTTCCTCAGATTGGCGGCATGCTTGACGTTGCCGACCAGCATCAGATGAGCGCGCGGATTGCATCTCACGACCCATTGCATGGCTTGCAGGAGGCAGTCGATGCGCTGAAACTCCTCGAACGCGCCGGTGTACATGACAAGCGGGACCCCGACAAGCCCGTGCCGGTCGCGGATTTTCGCACCGTCCGCATGTGCAAACATTTCAACGTTCACCCCTGCGGGAACCACCCTTACGCGACCGGGCGGTATCCCCTGCCGGACCTGGTAGTCTGCCAGCTCGTCCGACACGACCGTGACGATGTCCGCCCCGCGCGGCACTACGTAGTCCAGAACCCGCCCAAGGAGCACAGCCGCCATGCGTGGTCTGATGAAATCGTAGGTTGGAAGCTCGTCCTTCATAGTGGTCACGGCGTTGTAGATCATGGGCCGTCGCGCGAATACCTTTGCGATCCACCCGACCATCGCCGCTTCGTAATTGTGGGCATGTATGACATCAATCCCGTGTCGGCGCATGACGCTGATCAGCTTGAAGATCAGCAGAAAGTCATACACCAGTTTTATCGCAGACGGCCCGATACGCACGCCGCCCGGCTTCACGATAGGCAGACTGACCCGGTGCACTGTCACGCCGTGAACCGGGATTTGCTCGCTGACCGGATAGGTGACGATGTGAACTTCGTGCCCGAGCTTTACCAAGGCTTCAGACATCTCCCGGATCGACGCCGGCGAGCCGTGATTGGCGGGAAATGGACACGCGGCGACCATCGCGATCTTCAGTTTTTTCCCCACCCGCCCCCCAGTTGGTCCGCGCTAGCCAGCACGCTGCGGCAACATGATACGGACGGCCGGTAATGCTTCGATCTTGTCGTGCACGCTTCCGTAAATCTTCCTCAGCCCTTTGCGAATGTGCTCGGGCTGATCGGCCCAGGATGACCTTCTGGGCTGTACAGCAAATGCCTTTCTGCAGGCGAAGAAATCCAGCACCTCATCGATGTGATCGCCAAGCAGCTCGTAGCGAATGAGGATCGTCGGATGTTTCGGATGCAAGTTACCGACCCAATTGTCCAGTTGCCGCTCGATGAAGAACTCGTCGACCCCACGTTCAAGATACTCCTCGATCGACACGCCGCGCATACCGACGGGCGCCGTGCCACTGTGCGCGTGCATGGCAGCTACGTGCATTTGCTGGTATCCGCGGCGAAAAATCGACAAAACGCTGTTGTACGGATTGCCAAACATGTAACCGAGCCTCAGGCCGGATTGGTCGTCGTAGACCGCCGGCGAATAGGCGTGTTCCCTGTCAGTCTTATCCGCAATCGATCCAATGTGTCTGGCCAACGCGGTCGATCCGACACCGCCCATTGAGGCCATTGCACAGCGGAAACGATCCCGCCCCGGGAAAAAAATCCGCTTCAAAAACATTCCTCACCCTCGCCAAAAATTCAGCCGTCTTCCAACAGCTCACACAACATGTGACCGATCATGATATGCATCTCCTGAATCCTCGGTGTTTCGTCCGATGGCACCACAATCGAAAGATCGCACAGCGGCGCAAGCTTTCCGCCGCCGCGTCCTGCCAAGGCAACTGTCACGCAAGCGGCCCTTTTTGCCTCGCTCATCGCCTTCAGAACATTTGGGGAGTTGCCCGAAGTTGAAATGCCGATCAACACATCGCCGGCTCGCGCCATCCCGGCGACCTGACGCGCGAAAATATCCTCGAAACTGTAGTCATTCCCAATGCAGGTCAGGATCGACGAGTCGGTTGTCAGGGCCAGCGCGGCAAACGCGCGCCTTTCCTTCTTAAACCTTCCGATCAATTCTGCCGCTATGTGCTGTGCGTCGGCGGCCGAACCGCCGTTTCCGCACAGCATGATCTTTCCGCCGGTCTGGATCGAACGCATCAACACCTGCCCGACGGCGATGATTGCCGGCTGCAGGCTTGCGCGGCAACGGGCTAATACTGCCTCGTGTTCGGCAAACGACGACTCCAATTTACGCCTCGCGGCTTCGTCAGTTGCCTGCATTCGATGATCTCCACAAGAATGTGTTCGAAAAGTGCCGCATGCTTCCGGAGCTGTTCAGACCGACACGCGCATGGGCAGCTCGGTATTGGCCCGCAGGTAATCTGCCGGGATCCCGATGTCGATGAAGTAGCCGTCCACAAGATGCCCGCGAGGCGCGACGACATCCACCGCGCGATACAGGAAATCGCGCTCGAACGAGAACGATTCCTGCAAATCAAAGCCCTGGAAGATTCCCGCATCGACGACATAGACCCCGGTATTGATTATTCCCGGTCCGGCATCCTTCTTCTCCGAAAAATTGACGATGCGATCGCCGGACAACGCGACGCTGCCGTACCTCGACGCGTCCTCCACCTGTGTCAATGCGATGGTTAGCGAGGTTTTCGCCGCGCGATGTGCTTCGATCAGCGCCCGGTAATCGACCTGCAGGAAGGTGTCGCCGTTCAACACCAGCGCCGTTTCCCCGGAAATCCGTGCGAGCGCCGCGCGTATCGCGCCGCCGGTACCCAATGGGGAGTGCTCAATCGCATACGAAATGGAAACCGACCCACTTCGAGTCCCGAAGTAATCGATTATAGCTTCGCGCCTATATCCCACCGAAAGGATTACGGATTCGATCCCTTCGCTCGCGAGATAGCTGATCAGGATTTCCAGGAACGGCCGCGAACCTACGGGCGCCATCACTTTCGGCAAGTCCGGACACACCGCCCGGAGCCTCGTCCCACGTCCGCCCGCCAAAATAATCGCCTGCATTCAATTCCTGTCTCTCAGTTATGTTGCAAGATTATCTCAGCCGGCGGCTTCGTGGCCTGCAACGCCACGCACTTGCCTCAGAGACCGCGCATCCTCCCGCCGAAGCGGTGTCAGCGCGTCTCCGGCGCCTGGCTCCCAAGCTTCGGATCCGAGCCGGGAGAGATCGCCACAGGCGGGCGCTGCACTTGCCGGAGCCTGCCGTACATCGAAAGGAGTTCGCGGAAGGCCCTGAGGATTACTCCCAGATTTGCCCCTGTGGGCGCGCCTGAGAGGCGCGGGAAATGGCTGACAGGAACTTCCTTGACGGTGAATCCCTTCTTTCGCGCCTGGGCAAAAATCTCGGTGTTGATTAGCGCGCCGACCGAATTCAATTGTATCGTGTCGAATACCCTGCGCCTGAACAGTTTGAACGCGCAATCGATGTCCTTCACCTTGATGCCGAGGAGCAGCCGGATCAGCATGTTCCAGGTCCAGGCGTTGACCAGGCGATGCATCGGATCGGCCCGCTTCTTTCGATATCCGACAACGATGTCAAATTCGCCGATCCAGGGAATCAGCAATCCTATTTCCTCGACATCGAACTGGAGATCGGTATCGGTGAAAAAAACGTACTCGCTGCGCGCCACGGCGAATCCCGAGCGAAGCGCCGCGCCGTAACCCAAGTTGACGGGATGATGGACGGCCGTTATCGAGGAATCCTGGGCCGCAATCGCGTCCAGAGCCGCGCGTGTACCATCGCGGCTGCCATCGTTTACGACGATGATTTCGATTTTTTCCGCGTAGTTCCCGAGCGCCTGTCGCGCCGCCCGCACCGCCGGTTCGACGTTGTCCTGCTCGTTGAAGGCCGGGAATACGATGGAGATGCTCCCGAGCTTCCGGCCCGCAGGTATCCCCGATCCCAGCGATGCGCTGCCCTTGCTGTTCATATTTTTCCCGCTTTCGATTGACGTAATGAAAGCTTACGTCCCAACCGCTGCAACAGGGCGCAGAAGCGGCACCTCCCGGTATTCGCGCACCCGCCAGGATCGTGACCCAAAATTCTCGAATTCGAAATCCACCACCTCGCCGCCCAGTTGTTCAAGCCTGGCAGCTACTTTGTGCCGCGTGCCGTTTTCGCAGTAAAAAACCATGAATCCACCTCCACCGGCACCACTGACTTTGCCGCCCAGCGCGCCGGCCTTGATGGCCTCCGCGTACATCTCATCGATCATTGGGTTGGTAATTTCGTTCGCCATCTTTTTCTTGGACTTCCAAGCGTCGTCAAGGAGCCTGCCGAAGCCGCGCGGGTTTCCGGTGAGCAACGCGTTCTTCATTTCTATCGCCTGCGCCTTGAGCTGGTGCATACCCTCGAGGCTTTCCTTGCGCTCGTCGTTCACGTTCTTGATCTGCGATTCGATGATGTTACCGGAGAGCCGGCTTTTGCCCGTGTAGTAGAGAAGGAGGTTGTATTCCAGCTCGCAAATAACGTCGTCCTTGATTCTGAGCGGATTGACCAGAACGCTGTCGCGACCGAATTCCATGAAGTTGAAGCCGCCAAACGCGCTGGCGTACTGATCCTGCTTGCCGCCTACCAGCGCCAGCTCCTCGCGTTCGACCTGATAGGCAAGCCTGGCAACGTCGTATTCGCTCAAATCCAGCGAAAGCCATTGTTTGAACGCCATGACCAGGGAAACGACCATTGCGGACGAGGAGCCGAGGCCCGAACCGGGAGGAGCATCGTTGCGCGTGGTGATGCGCAAACCATCCCGCCCCCGCTTCAGTTTCTTGATGACGGCCTTGACAAGATCGACCTTTCCGTCATAGGCAAGCGGCTCGTCCACATGAAAGCTCGCCAGATAATCGTAGTCCAGGGAGTGCACCTCGACTTTGTTTCCGGCGCGCATCTCCAACGTCGTGAATGCATACTTGTTGATGGTCGCATTGAGGGCGCACCCGCCGTACTGATCGCAGTACGGCGACAGATCCGTCCCCCCGCCTGCGAAGCTGATCCGCAGCGGCGCCTTTCCCCTGAACAAGGTCATTTCTCACCCCCAGTCCTTCCCTATCAGGAAGTTTGCGTCAAAAACCGGCATGCCGCAAGCTCCGCGTAAGCGTCAAATTACCGCTTTTATCCGATGACCGTGCCCTGACGATGATTGACAAATTTCACCGCCGTTCCTCCCAACGGACTAGTCCGGCCAGAGCCGGCTGGGGCATGACTCCGCGATCAGGAATTGCGCGTACGTGTATGATTACGGGCTTGCCATCATAATTTTGCAATAGTCCCCGCTTCGCCATGACCGACCTGCAATATCTCGAAGCGGAATCCATCCAGATTTTCCGCGACGCGGCGGCCGAGTGCGAAAAGCCGGTCATGCTGTATTCGATCGGCAAGGACAGTTCCGTTCTTCTGCACTTGGCACGCAAGGCTTTCTACCCGGCCAAGCCCCCGTTTCCCCTCATGCACATTGACACGACGTGGAAATTTCGCGAGATGATCGAATTTCGCGACCTGCAGGCTAGGTCACTGGGCCTCGAGTTGATCGTGCATACCAACCCGCAGGGACTGGCCGACGGAATCAACCCGTTCGATCATGGCTCGGGCTACTACACGGATGTGATGAAAACCCAGGCGCTCAAACAGGCCTTGGACAAGTACGGCTTTACCGCCGCCATAGGGGGCGCCCGCAGAGACGAGGAAAAATCCCGAGCCAAGGAAAGGGTTTTCTCGGTTCGCGCGCCGGGTCATCGCTGGGACCCGAAATCGCAGCGCCCAGAACTGTGGAACCTGTTCAATACCCGCCTGCCTCCTGGTTGGTCGATGCGCGTCTTTCCTCTGTCCAACTGGACCGAATCCGATGTCTGGCGGTACATCCAAGACGAGTCCATTCCGATCGTGCCGCTGTACTTCGCCAAACCCCGGCCGGTTGTGACCAGAGGCCGCGCGCTGATCATGGTCGATGACGATCGCATGCGTCTCGCGCCGGGAGAGACGCCGGAGATGCGCATGGTGCGCTTTCGGACCCTCGGGTGTTACCCGCTTTCCGGCGCCATTGAAAGCAAAGCGACAACACTTGCCCAAATCGTCGTGGAAACTCTCGCCTCGCGATATTCCGAGCGACAGGGACGGGTCATCGACCACGACGGTGCGGCGTCGATGGAGCGCAAGAAGCAGGAGGGCTATTTCTGATGCCGCTCGAGCCGGTCGCGCCGGATCCGGCGGCGCAACGCGGACTGCTGCGTTTTGTCACCTGCGGTAGCGTCGATGACGGCAAGTCCACCCTGGTCGGGCGGCTGCTGTGGGAGTCAAAGGCCCTGCATGACGATCACATTCAGACGCTTGAGAGCGACTCCAAGAAACATGGAACTCAAGGCGACAGCCTGGATTTCGCATTGCTGCTGGACGGTCTGCAGGCCGAGCGCGAGCAAGGCATCACCATCGACGTATCCTATCGCTTCTTTTCCACCGCAAGACGCAAGTTCGTTGTCGCCGATACGCCCGGCCATGAACAGTACACGTGCAACATGGCTACCGGCGCCTCGAACGCCGAGCTTGCCGTCATCCTGATCGATGCGCGCAAGGGCGTGCTGGTGCAAACCCGCCGCCACAGCCGGATCGTGCACCTGCTAGGCATCCGCCACGCCGTGATTGCGGTCAACAAGATGGACTTGATCGCCTGGAACGCGGACGCGTACGCGGCAATCGAGCGGGACTACCGGACTTTCGCGCGGGACCTCGGTTTGAGCAGCATCCAGTTCATTCCTCTGTCGGCTTTGCACGGCGACAATCTTGTGGTGCCGAGTGCCAACTCGCGCTGGTACGATGGCCCGACGCTGGTCGAGTACCTCGAAACGGTAGACGTGGCCGAGGACTCCGGATCGGCGTTCCGCATGCCGGTGCAATGGGTGAACCGGCCGGACCTGGACTTCCGTGGATATTGCGGCCGCGTCGCCGCCGGAAGCATCCGGCCCGGCGAGCGCGTGCGCATCGCGCCCTCCGGTGTGCAAACTGCGGTCAAAGCAATCATCGGCATGGACGGCCCCCGGGATTCGGCGGAGTGCGGACAGTCGGTCTTGCTTGCGCTCGCAGACGAGGTGGACATCAGCCGCGGCGACGTCGTGTGCGCTGTCGATTCAATCGTGGAGAGTGCCGACCAGTTCGAGGTGAGGCTGCTTTGGTTGTCCTCGCACGAGCTCATTCCCGGACGGGTCTATGAAGCGAAAATCCACAACCGGCGCGTTGGCGCGTCGGTCTCAGAGATCAAATACCGGGTGGATGTGAATTCGGGCGCCCATCTCGCCGCCAAGTCAGTGGCGCGAAACGAAATCGCGGTGGTGAACCTTAGCCTCGATCGCCCGGTCCCCTTCGAACCGTATTCTCGCAATCGAACGCTCGGCGCCTTGATCATGGTCGATCGCCTGACTGCCGAAACCGTCGGTGCAGGCATGATCGAATTTGCGCTGCGCCGCGCCGCGAACATCCACTGGCAGTCGTTCGAAGTCGACCGGGCGGCACGCGAACGGCTGAAGCTGCAGAATGCCCGATGCTTCTGGTTCACCGGATTGTCCGCGTCGGGAAAGACAACAATCGCCAACCTTCTCGAGAAGCGGCTGTACGCGACAGGCGTCCACACCTACGTGCTGGACGGGGACAACGTCCGGCACGGTCTCAACCGTGATCTGGGCTTCACGGAGACCGACCGCGTGGAAAACATCCGCCGCGTCGCCGAAGTTGCCCGGCTCATGGTGGACGCGGGGCTCGTCGTGCTGGTGTCCTTCATATCCCCGTTCCGCTCAGATCGCGCGTTTGCACGAAGCCTGTTCGCTGACGGCGACTTTATCGAGGTTTTTGTCGATACGCCTCTGGAGCTTTGCGAGAAGCGCGACCCAAAGGGTCTTTACGTCAAGGCGCGTGCCGGAAGTATCAGGAACTTTACTGGCATCGACAGCCCCTACGAGCCCCCGGAACAACCCGAGATCCACGTCAGGACAGCTGTCTCCGAGCCGGCTCATGCCGTAGAAATCATCACCGCGCGCGTCCGGTTTGCTTGAAACGGAACATTTCGCTTTCAATGGCGACGGCGACGGCCTTTGCGCCCTGCAGCAACTGCTACTCCAGGGCGGTCCGACGCCGGCGAGCCTGATAACCGGCACCAAGCGCGACATTGAACTCGTGAAGCGCGTCAAAGCCTTGAAAGGCGACCGCGTTACGATACTCGATGTGTCGTTCAGCACCAATGCGTCGGCTGTCGCGCGGCTGCTTGAGGCCGGAGTAAATGTGCGCTATTTCGACCATCACCATGCGGGAGAGCCGGCGCCGCACCCGCACCTTGAAATCCACATCGATGCTTCTCCCGCCACATGCACCAGCTTGATCGTCAACGCGTACCTCGGCGGTAGGCGGCACCTTTGGGCCGCGGTCGGGGCCTGGGCGGACAATCTCGAGCAACCTGCTCTGGCGGCCGTATCGGCGGACTCGCTGTCTGCGCAGGCGCTGAACATGCTCCGCGAGCTCGGTGCCTGTCTTAATTACAATTCGTACGGCGATCGTGAAGACGACCTGCTGATTACTCCTCTGGATTTGCATCGGCGTCTCATCCAGTACACCGATCCGCGCGAGTTCTGCCGCAATGAACCCTTGTTTGGCCAACTCCGCGCTCGCTTGGCCACCGACCTGAGCGAAGCCGGGTCGGTTGAAGCGCTCGCAAAAAACGCACGCGCCGCCGTGTTCCTTCTGCCGAATGCTCCCTGGGCACGGCGCGTCAGCGGGGTGTGGTCAAACGCACTGGCCAACCGGCATCCGAAACGCGCTCATGCGGTGCTGACCATCAAGCCCGGCGGCGGCTATGTAGTGAGCGTGCGCGCCCCCCATTCGCGGCCATCCGGCGCGGCTGAATTGTGCAGAAAATTTCCCAGCGGAGGCGGACGCGAAGCAGCGGCGGGCATCAATCATCTTGCGGCAGAGATGGTGGACGGGTTCTGCGCTGAATTTCTGAGGCATTTCGGCGCCGGGCGATAACCTCTGCGCAGTCGGGTGCGCAATACCCGCGGAAAGTCTATGGCGTCCCCTCGCCCACCACGCGGTTTGCGAGCACGCCGATGGCGTCGTTTACGACTTCCACCAGGTCTCCCGGCTGCAGCGCCGGAATGGTGGGCCCGTCGCAGCCGAACCACACGACGTCGCCCGGATGCAGGGTCATGTAGCGCGACATGCGGGCCAGGTAGTGCGCGACTCCGAAGATCATTCCCGAGGTGTGATAACTGGAGACCGTGCGCCCGTTGATGCGCACCTCTATCGTCTGGTCCATCGGGTCCAGGCCGTCCACGATGAACGGGCCCATTGGCTTGAACGTGTCGGCGTTCTTCGCGCGCCATAGCGTGCGGTCGCTCTTCTGCCAGGTGCGCTCGCTGACGTCGTTGCCCAGCGTATAGCCGGCCACGCAATCCAGGGCGTCCGATTCGGACAAATTGCGCGCGCGCTTGCCGATCACCGCGACGAGTTCGCCCTCGTATTCAACCGGCCCGGTGGAATCCGCCGGAATGACGATCTCGGCGCCGCTGCCGGTCAGCGCGTTGGTCGAGCGATAGCCGATATCGGCCTGGGTCGGCGCCTTGTAGCTCGTCCCGAGGTGGCCGTTGGCCCAGTCGATATGCGCGCGAAAATTGAGTCCCGCGGCATAGAAGTTCGACGGCACCACAGGGGGCAGGAGCTTCGCGCCAGCGAGCGGGAATCGCCGCCCGCCATGCGCGACGACCTCTTCGCCGTGCACACGCACGTCGACCGCATGCCCCTCGATCTCGATGCGGCCCCATTTCATTCGGCTTTGACTCCCGAAATCTTGCCGAAGGTTTCCCGCAGCAGTGGGGTCGCGAGATCGAGCCCTTCGAGCGTGGCGCCGAGCGCCTTTCCGGATGGGATTACCGTAACCATCGGCGCCTATTGCATCCTGAGGTTGGCATCGCGGATCACCTTCGACCATTTGGCAAATTCCCCGAGCAACTCCGCCTGCATGGCCTCAGGCGTGCTGCCGGCGATCTCGATTCCCTGCAACGCGAGCTTGGAGCGCAAGTCGGTCGACTGCAGCACCTCCTGCATATCGCGGTTGAGCAACGCGACGATATCACGCGGCGTGCCGGCCGGGGCGTAGAGGCCGTAGTCGGTGGCCGAAATCACGCCCGGGACGCCGGCTTCGGCCATCGTCGGCACGCCGGGCAACAGCGGCGAATGCTCGCGCGTGGCCACGGCGAGCGCGCGCACTTTTCCCGACCGGAGATGCGGCAGGTAGGCCGGCAGGCTGTCGATTGTCATGTGGATCCGGCCGTCGAGGAGATCCGGGAGGATCTGGGTGGTCCCCTTGTACGGGACATGAGTGAGGTCGATGCCCGCAGCCTGTTTGAACATTTCGCCGGTCAGGTGGATCAGCGCCCCGGTGCCCGAAGAGGCGAACGTCAGCCGGCCCGGCTCGGCCTTGGCAAGCGCCACGAGCTGGCTCACCGAGGTTGCTCGCGAACTGGCCGGCACCACGAGGACGATCGTGCCGTAGCCGATCCGCGTCACCGGTGCCAGGTCGCGGCGGATGTCGAAGGAGAGGTTCCGGTACGTCATCTGCACGATGGCCTGGCTGCCGAGCGGGCCGATCAGGAGCGTATAGCCGTCGGGCGCGCTCTTCACCGTGGCCTCGGTGCCGATGATCATCGCCGCGCCCGGCTTGTTTTCGATCACCACCGATTGCCCGAGCCGCGGCGCGAGTTTCTCGCCGACCGCGCGCGCGACGATGTCGACGCCGCCTCCCGGCGGGAAAGGAACGAGGATGCGCACCGGCTTGGAGGGGTATTGCGCGGCTGCACTTAGCGCGACGAGCAACAGCGCGCTGCCGGCGAGCGTCCGGCGCAGCCATCCGCGATTGGGGAGGATTTTCATCAAGGGAGAAACTCTAACCGACCAGCAGCGGCAGCGTCTCCCCTATCGGCTTGTGCAGAACGGCATCGGCCATTCGGTCGAACTGGGTCGGCTCGGCGTTGATGATCACCAACCTCGCTCCCGCGGCTTTCGCCGCCGGGACGACGCCTGCAACCGGGTAAACCTGCAGGGTGGTGCCGACCGCGATGAGCAGGTCGGCCTCGACGGCAGCTTGCAATGCACGCTCCATGACGCCAGGCTGCAAGCCTTCCCCGAACAGGATCGTGGCGCTCTTGAGGATCCCGCCGCACTCGGCGCACGCCGGATCCGCCTGGCCCGCGCGCACGCGATCGAGCGTCTCCTGCATCGGACCGCGCCAGGCGCAGTCCCAGCAGATCACCCAATGCATCGTGCCATGCACTTCGATCACGCGCTCGGGGGTCATGCCGGCCCTCTGGTGCAGGCCGTCGATGTTCTGGGTGATGAGCGCGTGCAGCTGGCCCCGGCGCTCGAGTTCGGCGACGGCTTTGTGCCCCGCGTTGGGCTGGGCCGTCCATGCCGGATTGGCGAGGCGCTTCTGCCATGCCTTCCTGCGCACCTCCGGATCGGCGAGGTAGTAGCGGATGTCGGAAAGCTTTTCGGCCTCTGGGTCGCGCGTCCAGAGACCGTCGGGGCCGCGGAAATCCGGGATGCCGGATTCGGTGGAGATGCCGGCCCCGGAGAGGACGACGATGCGTCTGGCCTCAGCGACCCAGCCACGGATCGTTTCTATGCTTGGCGCCTCGGTGCCTGGGCTCATGGCGGCATTCTAGACCGCAGCCTCTCCGCGCGGGTAAATGTACCGGTACCGATACATGAATGACGCATTCAAGTTCGAAGTGCGACAGGTGGATCTGAATGCAAGAGTACCTCAGCTGGTGTTTTGAAGCCGAG
>JANMXB010000110.1:0-1926 GCA_031380765.1 Pseudomonadota bacterium
CAGAGTCGACTTTATCTCGGCGAAATTCAGCTCACAACGAGTCGATTCGCGCCCGCGCTTCTGACCACGGCACGGGCGTTGCCGCGCCCGATTTCAAGGCTTGCCTGCGCCGGAAGATCTCTTCGCGCCACGCTTCGGTGATCGAGGCATCCGCGCTGCCCTCGATGCTGTCCAGCAACGCAATCACCAAAGCCGAACGCTCCTCGGCGGGCAAGCGCGGGGCCTGAGCCAATAATCGTCAACGCATGCATTCATGCGGTGAAGATTATCATCCGCTCAGGACGCGGCGCTATTTCGATCGCACGTGGCAGCATTTCGACCGGAAAGCCACGCCAGTGCTAGGGTTTCGGCAAAAAATGGCAGCAATGCTAAGTCGGGTCCGAGTCGAGCATCCCTCTGGCGCCCAGGTTCGCCGGCGACGCCTTCAGCTCGCCGCGAAATCCGGGTCAGAGCCCAGTTATCTGGAGAAAGCTCCCGGGGGCCTAGTCTTCGGTATCGGCTGAGCGAATGCGTACGCGCCCCGGCTCCGCCGTCACGATGGCCCCCTGAGCGAGTTTTGCCCCGTACCGCTTCAGGAGTTCGACGCAGAGGCCCGCCTGCTCCCTATGGCGCACGTCAACGAGGCGAATGATTCCAGTCTGGGGGCGGCCGAACGCGACGGCGAGCTCCCCGAAATCCTTGTCCAGCGTGACGATGACCTGGCGCTCGGCAAACGCACGGGCAAGTATTTCCTCGTCGCCCGGGTCGGCATTCCAGGCGCCTGCCCATTCGACTTCGTGGCCGGCGGCGGCGATCGGGTCTTTTGCGCCCGGCCAGATGCAGCTGTCGAGCAGAACCTTCAAGCCGCGATGTCTGTGATCCGCGGCTGTACTCTCTCGTTCCCTACCACCCGCCGCGCGTATGCCAGGCAGGCGAGCACGTCGTCGTGCTCGAGCCACTCATGGGCCTCGAGCAGCGCGTCGACAGAGTCTCCCGCCGCGAGCATGCCGAGAACGTGCTCCACCGCCAGGCGGTGTCCCCGGATGATGGGCTTGCCGCCGAAGATCGCGGCATTGACTGTGATTCGGTTCAAAAGATCGGCGTCGTTCATGGAGGCCTCCAGCGTCGTGCGGCCATTCTATCGCACGGTAATAAGTCGGGTCAGAGTCGACTTTCCCTCACGCCCCCAAATTCGCGGGCGACGCCTTGAGCTCGCCGCGCTCCACCCGCGTGACGATTTCCGTCAGCCTCTTGTGGCTCGGCGCGGCGACGCCGACCTCCGCCCCCTTGACCGCGATGAAGCCGTTCATCGCGTCGATTTCGGTGCGGCGCCCCTTGAGCATGTCCTGCGCCATCGACGGCCTTTGAATGTTGCCGCGCGGGTTGCCGCCTTCTTTCGGCGTGAGGGCCGCGTCGACTTCGCGCAGCGCATCTGAATTGCCCTCTGCCGCCAGCGCGAGCCGTTCCGGATCGAGGCCTTTGATTTTCTCGAGCTGAAACCCCAGCGCCTGCCCGACGCGGATCGCTTCCCCCGCCAGCTTGATCTGGAACGCGCGGATCGTAGGATTGCGCCCGCAGTCGCCCGACGTGAGCCCGGTGGCCGCGGTCACGCCGTTGCCCATGCCGTTCTGCACCAGCTTGGTCCAGCGTTCCCCCCACAAATTCGCCGTCGTTTTCGAGCTGTCGATCTGGCCGAACCAGCCGGCGAGTTCTTCCACGCGCTCGGTGATGCGCCCGTGCGGCTCGCCGATCCTGAACACGGTGTGCTTGTCGCCGCCCTTGGCCATCGTCCTTCTTATCCTGCCCGCCTCGTACAAATCCACCGAGATCAGCGAGGCCACCACGCCGACGGTGCGTCCCCAGCCGACGATGCCCGCGATGGTTTCCTCGTTGAGGCAGTTCTGCAGCGACACCACGAAGCCCTGCTGCGAAAGGTAGGGCTTGATC
>JANMXB010000111.1:0-1542 GCA_031380765.1 Pseudomonadota bacterium
GCGCCACCTCGATCCGCTTCTCGTAGGGCACGTCGGAGCGCGCGGTGAGCACTTCGGAAAGCCGCCCCGCGGTCGCCGGATTGTGGTCTTCGTCCGGCCCGGGCAAGGTCACTATCAGTCCGCCCGAAACATGGTGCGCGATGCGATGCATGTCGTAGATCTGCGTCGCAAGCAGGAGCTTGCCGATGTTGGCGAACACCGACTCGGGCACGGCCACACCCGCGCGCGTATCCGCAATGCAGTAGACGGAAGCCGCCACGCCGCAGGCATAGAAGCCTTCCACGATCTTGATGAGGTCGACCATCTGCTCGCGCAGGTTGTCGGCGCGGTCCAGGTCAATCCCGTTCGCTTCGGTCATCAGCGCGCCGGCGCCAATGAGGAGATCGCCAAAGCCGGCGCGTGCTGCAATGCACGTATGGCGATGGTGCGCGGTGTAGTCGTATACAAGGGGCGCGGCGAATTCGGTTTCGCCCGCGAGGAATACCCTCTCCCAGGGCACAAACACTTTGTCGAACAGGACGACACCGGTGGATTGTCCGTACTTCGCGCTGAATTTGGCCGCTTTCTCGCCGGGCCGCCCCGCGGGCCGCGCCACGATCGTCATGCCGGGCGCGTCGATGGGCACCGCGCAGCACACCGCGAAATCCGCGTCGTGCTCGCTCATATTGCGGCAGGGCATGACCAGCAGCTCGTGCATATAGGGCGCGCCGGTGACGATCGCTTTCACGCCTGACAGCACGATGCCATCCGCGCGCCGCTCGGAGATATGCAGGTAGACGTCCGGGTTGGGCTGCTGGTACGGTCGCTTGCTGCGGTCGCCTTTCGCGTCGGTCATCGCCACGCCGAGCGTCAGATCCTCGGCAAACACGCGTTCCAGATACGCGCGGACCCGCGGCACGTACTTGCTGCCGTTTGCCGCGTCGACTCGATGCGCCGACTGCCAGATCGCCGAGAGGCAGTCGCCGCCGAGATAGCGCTCCGCGCAGCCGGTCTCCTGGCACACGAGGCGCACGGCCTCCAGCTTGTTGAGCAAGTCCTGGCTGTTCGCGGGAATGCCCATCATCCTGTTCACGTCGCGCGCGCCGGTCGCGGCCACGTCCGCGCGCATCACCGGCTTGAATTGCTCTCTCAGCGCAAAATCGTAAGTCAGCGCGACCGCGTTTATGCCTGGCGCAAGCGAGGGCTCGTCGGCCACCGATTCGATCTTGCGGCCATCGACATACACCTGCGGCTTGTAGCGGCGCAGCGATTCGCGGTAGCTGTCCCCGGAGATGAGCATTTTGGTTATCCCTTCGGCTTGGTTTCGAGGACGCACCCGTCGTGCGCGCCGTCGGATCCGCAGGCCACCTCGGCCGCCTGCAACTTGTAGTTTTTCCCCGTGGCATGCCCGACAAACTCGAGCGACCCGACCAGCCAGCCGAGAAACATGTAGCAGACCTTGCGCCCGGCGTCCTTGCCGCATTCGGACACAAATCCGGAATTGCGCAGGCGCACGCGCGCCTGCCCGGTGGCGGCGTCGAGCGATTCGACGGCGAACCGCCC
>JANMXB010000187.1:0-5855 GCA_031380765.1 Pseudomonadota bacterium
TGGCAGATCACCAACGTCGCCGGCTGGGTCAGCTGGGAGGTCGCCGGCATCTTCGAGAACATCGGCGTGGTGCAGGAAGGCATGCAGACCATCGCGGTGCCGCATACAGCGCTCGACCGGCCTGGCGCGCGCCCGCTGGAAGTCTCGCGCGGCGAGATCCGCTTCGGGGATGTCTTCTTCACCTACGGCCGCCGCGACGCTAAGCCGGTGCTCGACCACCTGAGCCTCACCATCCGCCCGGGCGAGCGCGTGGGCCTCGTGGGGCGCTCGGGCGCCGGCAAATCGACCCTCGTGAACCTGCTGCTGCGCTTCTACACTCTCGAGCAGGGCGCAATCCGCATCGACGGCCAGGACATCAACGGGGTCACCCAGGAAAGCCTGCGCGCGGCGATCGGCATGGTGACCCAGGACACTTCGCTGCTGCACCGCTCGATTGCGGCCAACATCCGGTATGGGCGTCCCTCTGCGAGCGACGACGAGGTGCGCGCGGCTGCGCACAAGGCTCAGGCCCATGACTTCATCACCGGCCTACAGGACTGGAAGGGCCGAATCGGCTACGACGCGCACGTGGGCGAGCGGGGCGTCAAGCTTTCGGGAGGCCAGCGCCAGCGCGTGGCGATCGCGCGGGTCGTGTTGAAGGACGCGCCCATCCTCGTGCTCGACGAAGCGACCTCGGCGCTGGACAGCGAAGTGGAACTTGCGATCCAGGAACAGCTGCTCGGGCTCATGGAAGGCAAGACGGTGATTGCGATTGCGCACCGCCTCTCGACCATCGCGCGCATGGACCGCCTGGTCGTGCTTGACGAGGGGCGCATCGTGGAGGAAGGCACGCACGCCGAATTGCTGCAGCTGGGCGGGCACTACGCGCGGCTGTGGCGGCACCAGTCGGGCGGGTTTCTTGCTCCAGATATCGCCGATACTGAAACCGCGACCGAACCGGACGAGACGCAGGAGGGCGAGCGCACCGATGCCATGCCCGAGCCGGGCACCGATGACGCGCCGTTGCCGGCGCGGACCTGAAGCGCCGGGAAAAAAGCTGGAAGGTTGTCTAGTACTTCAGGCCTGAGCTCGTATTGCTTTTCATATAACGAGAGATGGAAGGTCAAATTCTGCACCTTGCGTGGAAGAGGAAATACTGCCAAATAACGCTCTAAGCCCGCGCCCAGACTGGCTCTCCAGTCAATATGCTGCCACCGCCCCTACCGCGGCACCGCCATGTGGGTTCCGCCGTCGACGAAAACCAGCTGCCCAGTGGTCTTCGGCGCGCCTTCGATGAGCCAGCAGATCGAGTCGGCAACGTCCTCTGGTGAGCAGCTCGCATTCAGCGGGTTGTGGGACGCGTATTTCTGCGCATGCGCGGCGGCTTTCTCGGCACCGTGCGCGTTGATCTGCCACGGCGTGTCGACATATCCGGGCAGCACCGCGTTCACCCGCACTTCGGGCCCCATGACGCGCGCAAGCGAGTAGGTCATCGAATTGAGCGCGCCCTTGGAGGCGGCGTAGGCGATCGACGAGCCGGTGCCCCACTGCGAGGCGATCGAAGACACGTTCACGATCGCGCCGTGCCCCGATTTCTTGAGCGCCGCCGCGCAGGCGCGCGACATCTGGAAGCTCGACACCACGTTGGTGGCGTAGATGCGCAGGAAATCATCGCCCGAAAGCTCCTCGAGCTTTGCGTGCGCGACGAACTTGGTGCTGCCGGCATTGTTCACCAGGGCGTCGATGCGGCCCCACTTGTCGAGCGCGGTCTGCGCAAGCTTCCTGCAGACCGCGTCGTCGGACACGTCGCCCTGCACGGCGGCGGCTTCGGCGCCTTTGGCAATGCACTGCGCGACGACCTTCTGCGCCGCCTCCGCGCTCTTGGTGTAATTGATGACGACGTTCCAGCCGCGGCTCGCCAGCTCGCGCGCGGTCGACGCGCCAATTCCGGAAGACGATCCGGTGATGATTGCCACGCGCTTATCTTTCGGCATTTGATTCCTCTTAGACGGTTGCAACGGCCGCCGATGGGGAACCGACGGCTCCTGGCAACCTTAATGGGGGCGCTGTCAATAAGAACCGACTGCGTTTGTGCGCGCGCAGCCAGTTGGCGAGCTCGGTGAGATACCACATCTCGCCCAGGTGAATGCCGTTCTTGAACAGGCAGTGCTCGTGCAACGGCATTGCGGCATGCGGGCGGGGAGAAAAAATGCTGGCCGGGATGATTTCAACGGCGTAGTTGTCCGAAATCAACACCGCGAGGCCCGAGTCGCTCACCCACTGCAGGAGCTTCGCGTCGCGGCCGTCCAGGCCCGTGCCGGTGTTGTTGAGCAGCTTCGCATCGGGCGCCTTTGCAAGCTCCAGGATCACGTCGGCGAACCCGGTGTAGAGGCACACCATGTCGCCTTTCTCGACCGCCACCTTGTCGGCCTCGAGCACGCGCATGAGGTCGTCGTAGCCAATGGGCTTTCTTTCGCGGCCGTAATGGGCGTGCAGGTCGATCATCACGCCGCGCCCCTGCGCGCCGTGCTCGGCGAGGTTCTGGATCCCGAGCGCATCGGCTTTGGCGCCTTCGTATTGCGCCCATCGCTCCACGCCTGCCTTCTTCGCGGCCGGCTTGATGTGCTCCTTCGCGCGAAAGCCGTTGTAGAAAACGATCTCGGGCGTGCCGTCGCCGTCGGCATCGAAAAGGCTGCCCACGTGCGCGAAACTGTCCCATTGGGTTGAGTACTGCAGCGTCATGAGGACTACGTCGTCGCAGACCACGTCGGTCACCTCCGGATTGTCCTCGGCCATCGGGTAGCAGAAGTTCTGCATGCCGGCGCCCTTGCCCGAATCGCGGATTGTGGCGAACTGGCGCGGCGGCAGGCGGCGCGGATTGAGGACGTTGCCGCCGGGGAAGTCGAGCGGCAGCGAGAGGCAAAACGAGATGCCCTCCTTCACTTCCGCCACGCCCTGCAGCACTTTCTCGCGCGTCACGTAATTCATGCGTCCGCGCTGGTCGTCGGGGCCGAACTCGCCCCAGTTCGATCCCGGCGGTCTTTGCTTCCAGCGTTGCGCCATTTGCCGTCTCCTATGAATAGCCTCAGGCATAACCTCAGGCATAACTGCGCGTGAGCCACTCGGCGACGAGGACGGGCTTGTCGCCGCCTTCGCGCTCGACGGACACGCTCCAGGTATTTTGCACGCCGTTGCCGGGCAGGGAATCGTATTTCGCCAGCACGAACCGCGCCCGGATGCGCGAGCCGGAAGGCAGCGGCGCGGTAAAGCGGACCTTGTTGAGGCCGTAATTGATCCCCATCCGGCGCGCCTCGAACGAAAACGTGGACTCGATGAGATGCGAGAGCAGGGACAGCGTGAGAAACCCGTGCGCGATGGTGGTCCCGAACGGGCCTTTCTTCGCGCGCTCCGGATCGATGTGGATCCACTGCGGATCGTCGATCGCGCGCGCAAAAAGGTCGATCCGCTCCTGCGTCACTTCGAGCCAGGGCGATACGCCGATCTCCTGCCCCACGCGCCCGGAAAGATCGCCGACAGCCGGTTTTCCCGCGCTCATGCCTTCTCCTTACCTATGAAGCGCCGGATTTCGGCGTTTACGAGATCGGGCTTCTCGTCCATCACCCAGTGCGTTGCGTCCGGGACGCGAACGACTTCGACTTTCTCCACCACTTCGTCGATACCGTCGAGGATCGAGGGCAGCAGCGCAGTGTCCTTTTCGCCCCAGATGACCAGCGTAGACACGCGCACCATGAAGTCCTTCGGATCGAGCTTCAGCTTTGCAGCGCCCGGATCGCCGGCCGTTGGCGGATACAAGGGCGATGCCCGGTAATAGTTAAGGCCGCCTGTGAGCGCGCCAGGCCGCGACCACGCCTCGAGGTAAGCCTTGCGATCGGCATCCAGCTCGGGACCCTCCTGCCTTCCCGCGAAGCGCATTTTCAGCAGGCGCTCATAACGGTTCTCCGACAGCACGCGCTCGGCCTTGGGGTCGCGCAGCAGCAGCATGTAGGCGCTGGCCTTTTGCTGCGCCGGATTGTTGGCAAGCTCGCGCCAGAAGCCGTACGGGTGCGGGGAATTGACGATCACGAGGTGGGAAAGCAGTTCCGGGTGCGCCATCGCGAGACCCCAGGCAACGGCACCGCCCCAGTCGTGCGCGACCAGCACGAACTTTTCCTGCGTAAAGGTGCGCGCAAGCTGGCGGATATCCTCGATGAGGACTTTTGCGCGGTACTCGCGCACATCGGCCGGGCAATCGGAGAGGTTGTACCCGCGCATGTCCGGTGCCACCGCATGGCAGTCCTTGCCGAAGTGCTCGAGCTGCTTCTCCCAGCAGCGCCAGAACTCCGGAAAGCCGTGCAGGAAAAAGATCAGCCTGCCGCTGCCCGCGCTCTTGTAATGCAGGCGCACGCCGTTGACCTGCGCATAACCGCTCTTCAGCCGCGTAACATTCAATTCAGGCACCGGACCACCCCCTGGGTAATTGCGCCGGCCATGGCCGCCTGCGTTTCGGGCCGGGCGAGCACGGCTTCCTCGGCCTTGTTGACGAGCACCCCGGCCTCGAAAAGCAGCGCCGGCATCGTTGCGCTCTTTGCCACCGCGAGATTGTCGAAATAGTGCACGCCGTTGGCCTCGTCGGCAAACGGGCGGGACTCGCCCAGCACCGGGTCGGCATGATAAAGCGAGCGCGTGAAGCCGGCCTTGCGCATCTCGGCGCCGATGGCCGACGCGCACTCGACGCTTTTCGCAACCTGCGGATTGATGCGCGAAACGAAAAGGGAGAAGCCCGCGAACCTGTCCGCGACGGCCAGGTACTCCTCCTGCACCGAATCGTGGTGGATCGAAACGAACAGGTCCGTGCCCCGGGCCGCCCGGGTGCGCTCGTAGAGGTCGGCAAAATCGCCGCGCTCCCCGATCATGC
Source organism: Pseudomonadota bacterium (assembly GCA_031380765.1). Lineage (GTDB taxonomy): Bacteria > Pseudomonadota > Gammaproteobacteria > Burkholderiales > SG8-39 > SZAS-79. Next base: position 4,895 of record JANMXB010000187.1, read on the forward strand.
GCACCCGCATACCTGCCGCCTCGAGACCGGCACGCACCTTGAAAGCGAGGTTCCTGTTGTATTCGAATTCCGCAATGCCGGTTGCGGAAATCACGCCGGGCTGAGCGAGAAAATGGCCGACGTCGAGCGCGACTTCGGCCGCCGCCGCGGCGGTGCCGGAGATGCAAAGCGAAATCAGCGCAAGCCACCGGCGCATTTTTCAGAACTTCGAGAAATCGGGCTTGCGCTTGTCGAAGAAGGCCTGCATGGCCTCCTTCGCCTCCGGCGAGCCGAGCTGCGCGCGGAATTTTTCGCCCTCGCTCCCCATCGCCTCGGCCACCGCGGAAGCGTAGCGCGCCTTCATGAGCGCCTTGGTCATGCGCACGGACGACGGCGGCAGGGCCGCAATGCCCGCCGCGACTTCGAGCGCATGGTCGAACAAGTCCGCGTCGGGAACGATCTCGGTGACGATGCCCGCGGCGAGCGCCTTTTCGGCCGTGAATGGCTTGCCAAGGAGCAGCAGCTCCGCCGCGCGGTGATAGCCCGCGGACATCGGCAACAGCAGGCTCGAAGCCGCTTCGGGGACCAGGCCCAGCGTCACGAACGGCATCTGGAAACGCGCATTCGGCGAGGCATAGACGAAGTCGCAATGCAGCAGCATGGTCGTGCCTATGCCGACCGCCGGCCCGGCGACCGCGGCCATCAGGGGCTTGGCCGCCGTGGAAATGCCCTGCAGAAACTGGAACACCGGCGAGGTGTCCCCGGATGGCGGACGCTCGAGGAAATCCCTGAGGTCGTTGCCGGCAGTAAAGCAGTCGGGCTTGCCGTGGAAGAGGACCACGCGGACTTCGCGATCGGCCTCGGCGGCCTTCAGCGCGTCGGCCATCGCCTGGTACATGTCGGCTGTGATCGCGTTCTTCTTGTCGGCGCGATCGAGCTCGATGCGGGCGATACGCTCGACGGTGGAGGTGCGGATGTGGGG
>JANMXB010000118.1:0-1684 GCA_031380765.1 Pseudomonadota bacterium
CAAGGTGAAGCCCGGCGCGATGCCGTTGACGAGGATGTTGTGCACGCCGAGCTCCCTGGCCAGAGCCCGCGTCATGGAAAGAATCGCGCCCTTGCTCGCCACGTAGTGCAGGTACAGCGGGTTGCCCTTGAAAGCGACGCCCGAACACAGGTTGATGACGCGCGCCGCGCTGGATTTTTTCAGCAGGGGCAGCGCGGCCTTGGTAACGAGGAAGGCGCCGAGCGTGTTGACGTCCATGACCCTGCGCCATTCCGCGGCACTGATTTCCTCGAGCGGCTTGGGTATCAACGTGGAGAAGATCGCCGCATTGTTCACGACGATGTCGAGGCCGCCAAAGGATTGCTCGGCAAATTTCGCCATGCGTGCGACGTCTTCTTCGTTCGTGATGTCGACTCTCAGGCCGCGAGCCTCGATGCCCGAAGCGGCCATTTCCGCCGCGGCGCCTTCGGCGTTCGCGAGATCGGCGACCAGGATTCGCGCGCCTTCTCGCCCGAGGGCGGTGGCAATCGCCTTGCCGATGCCGTTGCCGGCCCCGGTGACCAGCGCAACCTTTCGTTCCAGCTTCATATGGGCATGCTCGTTGCCAGAGATCAATCGTCAAAAGACTAACATGGACCGAATTCCCGTCATCGACATCGAACCTTTCCTGAGCGGTGCAGCAGGAGGGCTCAAGGTGCCTGCGGCAATGCGCCAGGCGGCGGAGGAGATCGGTTTTTTTGCGATCGACGGCCATGGCGTGCCGCGCACCACGATGGACGCGCTGTACGAAAAGGCGCACGCATTTTTCGACCTGCCGCTCGCGGAAAAGCAGCGCGTGGCTCCGCCGCGGCCCGACTATCCGCGCGGTTACAAGGCGGTGGGCTTCGAAGCCCTTGCGGCTGGGAATGCCCTCGATACCCCGCCCGACCTGAAGGAGTACTACCACTTCGGCCGTCCGGAGGTCCCGCGCGACGTGTATTACACGGGCGAGCAGGGTCGCAAGCACTTCTATGCGAACCAGTGGCCTGAGCGTCCGGCGGGCTTCGCGGAGGCAGCCGACGCCTACTACCTCGAGATGGAGAAGCTCTCCGTCACGCTGTGCCGCATCTCGGCTCTCGCGCTCGGGCTGCCCGAACAGTTCTTCGACAACAAGATCGACCGCCACATCACGGCGGCTCGCATCAACTACTATCCGCGCCAGGACAATCCGCCAGCGGAAGGCCAGCTGCGCGCGGGTGCCCACACCGATTACGGCATGCTGACCATTTTGTCGGGCGAGAGCGCGCCCGGCCTCCAGGTCAGGACGCGCGCGGGCGACTGGGTGGATGTCGCCACCGACAAGTATCGGTTCGTCTGCAACATCGGCGACCTGCTCATGCGCTGGACGAACGACCGCTGGGTCTCCAACACCCACCGCGTGCTGAATCCTCCGCGGGAGATGGCGAAAGCGGCGAGCCGCATGTCGATCGCGTTCTTCCATCACCCGAATTACGACGCGAAGATCGAATGCATCCCGGGCTGCGCCGGGGATGCGCCGCCGAAGTACGAGCCGGTTCTGTCCGGCGAGTTCCGCGACTGCAAGTACGCCGTGACGCGTATCGACGCCCGACCTGAAACGCGGGCTGCGTGACCCGATGAACGCATTCCTCAGGATTTCCGCCGGCGTGGACACGATGAACCGGTATTTCGGCTACATCGCCTCGTT
>JANMXB010000293.1:0-6369 GCA_031380765.1 Pseudomonadota bacterium
GCTGTCGAACCTGCGCGATCCCGAGGCGATCCTCAAGACCTGCGAGGAAATCGACCGGCTGGAATCGGATGCGGACCGCGTGATGCGCTCGGCGATGTCGAAGCTCTTTCGTGACGAGTCGGACGTGAAGCAGTTGATCAAGCTGCGCACGATCTACGACCTGCTGGAGGAGATCACAGACCGCTGCGAGGACGTGGCGAACATCATCGAAGGCATCGTGCTGGAAAACTCCTAGCTTGCGATGGAAGTCCTGAGCATCAGCCTGTGGGTCGTGGTCGTGCTGATCATGGTCGCGCTCGCCTTCGATTTCATGAATGGCTTTCACGACGCGGCCAACTCAATCGCCACCGTAGTCTCCACCCGCGTACTCAAGCCGCACCAGGCTGTGCTCATGGCGGCGTTCTTCAACTTCGCCGCCCTGTTCGTCTTCCACTTCAAGGTCGCGACCACGATCGGCAGCGGGATCATCGACCAGGGGATCGTCGACCACTACGTGATCTTCGGTGCACTGGTCGGCGCGATCATCTGGAACGTCATCACGTGGTACTACGGGATTCCGTCCTCCTCTTCCCATGCTCTGATCGGCGGGCTGGTCGGCGCGGCCGTGGCCAAGGCCGGCACATGGGCGCTGATCCCGGCCGGCATCTGGAAGACCGTGGCCTTCATACTGGTTTCCCCCCTGCTCGGGTTCCTGCTCGGGTCGCTGCTGATGCTGCTCGTTTCGTGGATTTTCGTGCGATCTACGCCGAGCCGCGTCGACCGGTGGTTCCGCCGCATGCAGCTCGTTTCGGCGTCGCTCTACAGCCTTGGCCACGGCGGCAACGACGCGCAGAAGACAGCCGGCATCATCTGGATGCTGCTGATCGCCGCGGGCTACATGAAAACGAGCGACCCTTTCCCGATGTGGGTCGCGGTGATTTGCTACATCACCATTGCCCTTGGCACCATGTTCGGCGGCTGGCGCATCGTGAAGACCATGGGCCAGAAGATCACCAAGCTCAAGCCCGTCGGCGGCTTCTGCGCCGAGACCGGCGGGGCGATCACGTTGTTCCTCGCCACCAGCCTGGGGATCCCAGTGTCCACGACCCACACCATCACCGGCGCGATTGTGGGCGTCGGGTCGGCGCAGAACGTGGCGGCGGTTCGCTGGGGACTGGCGGGCAACATCGTTTGGGCCTGGGTGCTGACGATCCCGTGCTCGGCCTTCATGGCGGGGATAGCGTGGTACCTCGGGCGCATCGTGCTCGGCGGCCAGTAGGTCTTCGCGATGGACACCGCATTCTTCTGGCTGTCCAAGCTGGCGTGGTCCGTGATTGCGCCAGAGAGCCTGCTCTTCCTGCTGGTGCTGGCAGCCTGGGTGCTCCTTTTGCGCGGGGCGATCAAGTGGGCGAAGAGGGTGCTCGGACTGGCCTGCATCGCGATACTCGTGCTGGCGTGGGTTCCGGTCGGCGAATGGATCCTCTATCCCCTGGAAGACCGGTATCCGGCCAATCCCGCGCTGCCGGATCGCATCGATGGAATTATCGTGTTGGGTGGTGCGGAGGATGCCCAGCGCTCTGCCGCGTGGGAGCAGGTGGAAGTCAACGATTCGGCCGAACGGTTCCTGGCTTCGACCATGCTCGCGAAACGATATCCCCAGGCGAAACTGCTGTTCACTGCCGGAAGCGGAAACCCAATGGACCAGAAGCACAAGGGCGCCGACGTCGCCCGGCAGTTGTATGCGCAGCAAGGTTTGGAGGGGGCCCGCATGCTGTTTGAGTCCGAGTCGAGAAACACGGCCGAGAATGTCGCGCTCAGCAAAGTCCTCCTGAAGCCGAAGCCCGGCGAGACCTGGCTGTTGGTGACTTCGGCATTCCACATGCCGCGCTCGGTCGGCACTTTCTGCAAGGCCGGGTGGGCGGTCCTCGCGTACCCCGTCGACCATCGCGCGCTGCGGGGCCGGCTGCTACGGTTAGATCCAGGCATTCTCGGCAATCTCAACAACCTGTCCATCGCGATCAAGGAGTGGCTCGGGTTGCTGGCGTACTACCTCTCGGGCCGCACAAGCGCCCTCTTTCCGGCCGCCTGCAGCGTCTGAGATAGTCAAACTTTCATTTTCCTAGATCGGCTGCTGTGGCCGAATTCATGTCATTCTTATTGCCGTTTTTGGATAGATTAGGAGATCGCGGCCCGGTGCCGTTCGTCAGCTCCCGGGCCGTCGACTCAGGTGCCGTACAAGATGCGCCGCGGGTTGGCCTCGACCAGGGCCAGGGCCGCTTCCCGGCCGAGGATGGCGCTGGCAACTTCCAGCCCGGGCCCAATGCGCGGCGGCCGCGTCTCGATGTCGTGGGCGTCGGAGGCGAGCACGGTCACCCAGCGATTCTCGAGAAACTCGATCGCGCGCGCCTCGCAGACTGCGCCGAATTCGCCGGCCACGGCATCGGCGGTAAGCTGCAGCAGGCACCCGTCAACCAGAAACGGGCGCAGCCTGGAGCTGTCCCGCATGATCTCCCTGTTGCGTTCCGGGTGCGCGATCATCGGCCGGATGCCGCGTTTGAAGAGCCACCCCACGAACTTGTCGCTGCCCACCGGGATGTGGCTGTGCGGAAATTCGAGCAGCATGATCTTGTAGCCGTCGAGCTCGCCGAGGAACGGCACACGACCGGCCTCGATCAGCGGCAGCACCTCGTAGGCCAGCCGGACCTCCGCGGCGAAGCCGAGCTTGAGCGGAATGCCGGCAAGCGCCAGCTCGACGCGATGCGCCTCGACCGCCTTCTCGATGCCGGCCAGGTCGTTATCCCACCTGCCGACTTGAAGATGGGGCGTGACGCTCGCCTCGGTGATGCCATTAGCCACTGCCAGGCGCGCCATGGCAAGGGCTTCTTCGAGCGTCTCCGGGCCGTCGTCTATGCCGGGAAGCAGGTGGCAGTGGAGGTCGATCACGCGCGTGAATCGAACTGGTTGAGCACCACCCCGACGATCGGCGCGTTCAGGCTGCCAAGGCGAACCTGCTTGTCGGCGACGGTGTTCATTCGCCGGGTGTCAGAAAAAGCTTTCCTCGACGGTGATGATGTCCCCCGGATTGACCGCCACATTGAGATCCACCCGCTTCGGGGTCTGCGAAGGATCGTCTTCGCGGATCACGAAAATTTTCTCCTGCGAAGCCCGCTCCTTGAATCCGCCCGCGAGCGAAACGGCCTTTCGCACAGTCAGGCCCGGGATGAACGAATACCCGCCGGGTTTCTGCACCTGCCCATTCACGTAGAAACTGCGGTACTCGTTGATCGTCACGGTCACCTGCGGATTCAGGAGGTAGCGGCCGCTGAGCCCGTCGCGGATCAGTATCTCGAGTTCTGCCACGGTCTTGCCCAGCAGCCGGATCTCGCCCAGGATCGGATAGGAAATCGTGGCTGCGTCGGACAGGCGAATCCTTTCGCGCTTGAGATCGTCCTCGCCCAGGATCTGGATCGAGATGACATCGCCCGCGCCGAGACGGTAGTTTGAAAATGCGTTGTCGGGCGACTGGGCGCCGGCGACGGCGCCGGCGAGTGCGAGACCGGCAAACAGGAGAATTGCAATCAGTGACCGAACGCGCATTTCGGGGTGCCGGGATCCGGGCAGTCGACAGGAAAATTTGCTCGGGGGAGTATAGCAATAAACACTCGCCCCCTATGACGAGCGCACTAAAGCGTGGCGCCGACCGTAAACATCCAGAGGTGGCGCGTGTAGCCGAACGTGCTGGGGTTGGAGACGCGATCGGTAAAGGTGTATTCCCCTCCGAATCGCAGCCAGCGCTGCCATTGGTAGCTCAGGCGCACACCGAGTGCGCTGGTCTTGTCTATGCGCCCACCGCCTGTGCCGAGGAATTGGTCCTTGCGCCAGCTAGCGCTCGTCGCGCTGGAAAAACGGCTGTTCCAGGCATGGTTCCACTGCACGCCATAGATATCGGTCAGCAGGAAGTCGCCGGTGCCCGTGGATTCGTTGGTCGTCTTGCTGGTGCTGAAATCGAAGACCGAATAGGTAAGCGGGCTCCAGCGCACGGCCGCATCCCAGCCGGCGCCGGAAAAATCCGTGCGACCCGCGCCGCCGGCGAATTTTTTCTCGAGGATGCCAAATTTGACGATGCCGGAAGTCTTGGCCGTAGCCTCCCACTTGGCGCCGACCTGATAGCGCATTTCCGTGGAGCTTTGCGTGGAAGTCGCGAGTTGGTAATCGATGGAACGTCTCTGCGCGAGAGCCAGCAGTTCGGTCTTGGGGGCGAGGCGCCAGAGGAACGTGCCCCCGAGCTGGGTGGTATCGCGGTCGCTCGCCTGGGTAGTCGGCCGGTTGTTCTGGTAACGGCGGGAGTACGCGCCGCTGTCGATTTCTATTCGCCCCCGCGCGCCGGGCGCGCCATAGCTGAAAATGCCTTCGACGCCCTGGTTGATGTATTCGTCCGGCGAGGTGCTTACGGCACGGTCGGTGGATCCGCGCGGATCGACCGCGTGGCGGTATTCCGCGCGCAGCCTGAGGCCTGCACGGTCGGTAATAATCAGGTTTGCGTTGCCGAGAAACCCATAGGCGGTGAAGTTGTCCGCAGGACTGCTGGAGTACCGGGTGTCGTCGACGCGAAAGATCGCCTCGAACGTGTGCGGCCCGACTTTGGCTTCGACCTTTGCATAAGGGCTGACCGTAGTCAGGGTGGAACTGCTCTTGTTGATATTGCTCGTGAAAATATTATCGTTGTGTCCGATTGAGGCATCTATTCCGGGGTAAACGATCAAGGGGCCCAAAGGAATGCCGCCCGGCGGCACCGGTATCGGGGCGGCCGGAGACAACGAGGCAGCCGATTCCAAGGGGGCGATCTGGCCCAGCGCTCCCGTCGAGAAGACAACCCACAACGCAACGAACGTGCCCCTTACTGCCGTGCTACTGGCCCCAGTTTGCATCCGTGTTGCGCCCGCCGTGCAAAGTAAATTACCCTTATTATTCACTAGTTTGTCGTATGTTTGACAGGTTGTTTAGGATCGTTCCGGCCTGGTGCGCTCCTTACAACACTTTCCAATTTAACTCTTTGATTTTATTGTAGAACCTGTGTCGCGCTGGAGGCGCCCCGTCGCTCGATGAACCAGTCGCCAAGCACCAATACGTCCATCTGAGTCCGCAGGAAGCAGCCGAGCGCTTCTTCGGGCCGGCACACGATGGGTTCGTTTTCGTTAAACGAGGTGTTGAGGACCAGGGGCACCCCGGTCAATCCGCCGAACGCTTCGATCAAGCTGTAGTAACGCGGATTGGCCTGCCTCCGGACCGTCTGAAGACGCCCGCTGCCATCGACATGCGTCACCGCCGGGATCAGAGCGCGCTTCCCAGGTCGGACCGGATAGACCTGCGTCATGAAGGGGACGTCGTCGTCGCATTCGAACCAGTCTGTGACGGCCTCACGCAGGATGGATGGCGCAAAAGGACGGAACGACTCCCGCCGCTTGATCTTTCGGTTGAGGATCTCCTTCATGTCGGCGCGTCGCGGATCGGCGAGGATGGAGCGGTTGCCAAGGGCACGCGGCCCCCATTCCATGCGCCCCTGAAACCACCCGACCACCCGTCCTTGAGAAATTGCTTTTGCCGTTACGCGAACCAGTTCGAGTTCGTCCCGGACATGGCGCGGAACGCAACCCTCGCGCTCGAACGCTTCCTTGTATTGCCCGAGCATGGAAGCGATCTCGTCATTTGAGAATGCCGGCCCCCAGTACGCATGGTCCATCCCGAACCGGACTTTGCCTTGGGCATTTTCGTGCCACACCACCAGTGCTGCGCCGATAGCCCCCCCCGCGTCGCCCGCCGCCGCCTGGACGTACATCCGCTTGAACGGTGTATTGCGGTAAACCTTGCCGTTGGCCACCGAATTCATCGCGCAGCCGCCGGCGAGCGCCAGCGAGTCAACGCCGTGCTGGGCATGCAGCTGGTTGAGCAGGTGAAAGAACGCCTCCTCGTACATCGCCTGCGCCGAACGAGCAATATCCTTGTGGCGCTGGGTCAGCTCATGGTCCTTGCCGCGCGCCGGCCCGAGCAGTGCAGCCAACTGCGGCGAAAAAAGCTCCCCCACCACGGGCTCGCCGATCTTCCATTCATACTCGATTTTTTCGCGCTGATGGCGAAAAAAATCCAGGTCGAGGCGAAAAGCCCCGCTCGCTTCAAGCTTCACGATCTGGCGCATCTCGCGCATGCAGAGCGGTTCGCCGTACGGGGCGAGCCCCATCACTTTGTATTCGTCCCCATAGTTCGGGAAGCCGAGGAACTGCGTCAATGCCTGGTAGAAAATGCCGAGCGAATGCGGAAAGTACACGCGGTCATCCACGTCGATGCGCGAGCCACGGCCCACGCCCCAGGCCGCGCTGGCGAAATCACCGAAGC
>JANMXB010000316.1:0-5808 GCA_031380765.1 Pseudomonadota bacterium
CCTTCGGTCTAGTAGTGAAATTCCGCGAAGACGATGCGGCCTTCCTGCGCCGGCCAGTTCTGCACCGTGATCGCTTCGTCGTTGAAGCGCGCGGGCACGGCCCGCAGCGGTCCCGCCGGCAGCAGAAGCTTTCCGAGCGCAACGCCGGGCACCCCCTGGTTGATGCCCGGGGGGACCTTGCCGTCGAGCGTAAACATGTCGCGACCGTGGCCGAAGTAGCCGCGCGGCCGCGTGATCGACACGACACTGCCCGCCGACTCGTCACCCTTTGCGAAGTCTGCCGGCCGAAGGTGCACGATGTCGCTCGAACGTGGAAACGGCGAGCGGTATAGGTGCGTGATCGCATGCCCGGCCGAGGTAACGACAAACTCATACGAGGTTTCGAGCTGCGCTGTGAACGGCCCCCACAAACCGTCGGCACCGGTCGTCTTCACGTGGACGGGGGCGCCACGGCGCTCGCCCGTGGTCCGCGCGACCTCGAAAATCTCCACTTTCGCGCCGGCCACCGGCAGGTTGGTCGGCACTCCTCCTTCCATGCCATTCACTTTTCCGTTGAGCACCGGTCGCGACTCGGTTGCTATCGTCAGCCGCGCCGGCGGGCGCCCGGTAATGAAGCGATACATCTCGGCGAAGGCAGGCGCGTCATACGAAGTCTCGCGATGGTCGATCTTCGGAATTACGACATTCTCGGCACCCTTGAGTTCCGGGCCCTCGAACGTGACGCCCGTGGCGCGGCCGGGCTTACCGAGGAAGGCCCCGTCGGGCTGGGCGAACTTGTCGTTGTTGTCGCTGCGGATGGTCATGAAACGCACGCCCTCGACCACCTCGTTCGGCCCGGCATTGAGCTGGGTGAGAAAGGGGCCCTTGGCGTTGAACTCGTTGCCGCGCGTTTCCTCCCAGTCGGACACGCCGTGATTCGGCGTTCCGCCCAGGATCGCATGCGACGCGTTGGCCGCGCCGCCGCCGTTCTTCACGTAATTGCGGATCGCGTTGCCGCCGCGCGAGTTGCCGATGAGCACCACTCTGTCGCGGCCGGTGGCCTTCCTGACTTCCTCGACCTTGGCCGCGAGCTCCCGCATCGCTTCGGCCGCGGAGGAGCGCAGCGGCTGCGCTTTTGCTTCCTCGTTTCGCGCGAGCGGGTAGCGAAAGTCGATCGCATGAAGAAGGTTTCGGTCATAGCCGTTCGACTCGAACCGCCAGATCGTCGTGGTCCACAATGCCGCCGTGTCGCCATTGCCGTGCACGAAAACGATCGGCGGCAGCGGTTCGCCGCCCGAAGGCAGCTGGACGCAGGCGCCGAGCGCGAGGAGGAGGAGGATAAACGCGCGGCGGATCAAATCCATGATGAAATTCATATCGGTTGCGAAGCCGCGAGATATAGCAGATTTGCGCCGATCGCACACGAGGCGGGATCCAGGGTGTCAGGAAACGGCTGCATTTCGCGACCAACCAGGCAAAGGAGGAATTGAATGGCGACTGAAACTTAGCTCCAACCGGCGAGCGCGCGATGAACGTCCGTTTCGACGCCATCGTCATCGTCACCGGACAATCCGGCCCGGCCCTTGCGGCGCGGCTGGCTGCCGCGGGCCGCAAAGTAGCGATCATCGAGCGCAAGCGCTTTGGCGGCACCTGCGTCAACACCGGCTGCATTCCGACCAAAACGCTCGTTGCAAGCGCTTACGCGGCGCACCTTGCAAGGCGGGCGGCCGACTATGGCGTAATGGTCGAAGGGCCCGTCCGGGTGGACATGAAGCGTGTCAAGGCGCGCAAGGACGAGATCGCCGGAATCGCGAGCAGGAGCGTCGAGAAGTGGATGAAAACGACCGCCAACCTGACTGTCATCGAAGGACACGCGCGCTTCGCGTCCGCGAATACCATCCGCGTAAAAGACGAGGTCCTTGAAGCCGCACAGATCTTCATCAACGTAGGCGGCCGCGCGATGGTGCCGCCGATCCCCGGGCTGGAAGGCGTGGGCTACCTCACCAACTCCACCATCATGGAGGTCGACTTCCTGCCGGAGCACCTGGTCATCATCGGCGGCAGCTACATCGGCCTGGAGTTCGCGCAAATGTACCGGCGCTTCGGCTCGCAAGTCACCGTCATCGAAAAGGCCGCGCAGATCATCGGCCGCGAAGATGTCGACGTTTCCCAGGCAGTGCGCGGCATTCTTGCCGGAGAAGGGATCGTATTCGAAGCCGGGATCGAAAACCTGGCGATCGAAAAGCGCGGCGCGCAGGTCGTGGTCAGGATCGAGCGACCGGCCGGCACGCGCGAAGTGGCCGGCTCCCACCTCCTTGTCGCGGTAGGGCGCGTCCCGAACACCGACGATCTGGGCCTCGCGCAGGCGGGGGTGGCGGTCGATGCTCGGGGCTATATCGCGGTGGACGACGAATTGCGTACGTCGGCGGCCGGAATCTGGGCCATCGGAGACTGCAATGGCCGCGGCGCATTCACGCATACTTCCTACAACGACTACGAGATCGTTGCCGACAATCTGCTCAACGCGGATCACAGGAAAGTGACCGACCGGATCACTGCCTACGGCCTGTTCATCGACCCTCCGCTTGCGCGCGTGGGCATGACCGATGCCGAGATCCGCAAGTCCGGTCGCAAGGCGCTTGTCGGGATGAGGCTGATGACGCGCGTCGGGCGCGCGGTGGAAAAAGGCGAGACACAGGGATTCATGCGGATTGCGGTGGACGCCGATAGCAAGGAAATTCTCGGCGCCGCGCTGCTCGGCGTCGGCGCAGATGAAGCGATCCATTGCGTTCTCGATGTCATGTACGCGAAAGCGCCTTACACAGTACTGCAGCGCGCCATGCACATTCATCCGACCGTTGCGGAGCTGATCCCGACCCTGCTGGGCGAACTGGCGCCGATGCCATGAGCGCACTGCCGTCCGCGACAATCTTGAACATTCATATTCAAAGATCGGCCGCTGGAGCGGGATACAGGCAATTTTTTATAATTGTTCAGATATAATATCAGGCGGAGCGCTGGTGCCTACTTTTCTTCAAAGTCAGCTTCAAATCCGGTTGCCGGGCTTCTCGTCGGCATGGATAAGTTCGCGCAACTGGCTTACCGGCGCCGGCCTGGGCGAACTGCCCAGCCACGTCCAGCGCGAACTCGATTCGCAGCGCCGCAGGAACGAGATCCTCGCCGGCTGGATCCAGGCAATCCTCATTCTCGTGTTCGCGATGTTCTACACGCTCTCCCGCAAGACGTTTTCGGACGACACGATATTGCGCCCGGTGCCATGGGCGCTGGGCATCTATGCCGCCTTCACCGCCTGGCGGCTCTACCTCGCGTACCGCGGCAGACTCGGCCACGCGATGCTGATGCTGTCGGTGGTCATCGACATTTCGGTGTTGATGGTCACCATCTGGAGCTTTCACATCCAGTACGGACAACCGCCGGCGTTCTACCTCAAGGCGCCTACCGTCCTGTACGTGTTCATCTTCATCGCGTTGCGCGCCCTCTCCCTCGCGCCAATCTACGTGCTGTTCGCCGGCTTCGCGGCCGCGGCCGGCTGGCTGATCCTGCTCGGCATCGCGGTTTCCGCGCCGGGAGGCCACGACCTGATCACGCGAGACTACGTCGCCTACATGACCTCGCTGCACATCCTGATCGGCGGCGAGGTCGACAAGATCATCTCGATCCTGATGGTTTCCGCGCTCCTCGCGATCGCGGCCTCGCGGGCGCGCTCGCTGCTCCATCGCGCGGTGGCCGAGCAGGCCGCCGCCGCCCAGCTGTCGCGCTTCTTTTCCCCGGAGATCGCGGCGACCATCGTGAGCTCCGACGAGATCCTGCAACCCGGGCAGGGCCGCCAGACCGAGGCGGCCGCGATGTTCGTCGACATGCGCGGCTTCACGCGGCTGGCTTCGGTGCTCGCGCCGCGCGATCTGATCGCGCTGCTGGGGGAATACCAGAAGATCGCCGTTCCCGTGATCCGCAAGAACGGCGGCAGCATCACCACCTATCTTGGCGACGGCATCATGGTGACCTTCGGGGCGACCGTTGCGAGCAACGCGCACGCAGCCGACGCGCTGCGCGCCGCGGAGCAACTGCTGGATGCGCTCGGCGAATGGGCGGCGCGACGCCGCGCCGGGAACCTGCCCGCCCCGGGCGTGGGCATCGGCATCGCGGTGGGGACGGTGACCTGCGGCGCGATCGGCGACGAGGGGCGGCTGGAATACGCGGTGATAGGCGATCCGGTCAACCGCGCGGCCAAACTGCAGAATCACACCAAGGCCGAAAACGTCCGCGCGCTCACCACACCCTATGCCGTGAAACGCGCTGAGGAGCAGGGTTTCGAGAATCGGCGCGCCCGTGAGGTGCGGCGCGCACGCAGCGTCGCCGGCATCGAAACGCCGCTCGACGTCGTGGTGATCGCGTGAACGGGAGTTTCCCGCCAGCTTGCGCCGGACCGGCTTGCGCTCCCTGCCGCAAAGCCATAGATTGCGCCGGTTCGTACCAATACAGGGTTGACTGCAATGGCGGAGAATTCCCGGGGTCCCGTGGACCCGCAGGACCTCGACAGGCATCGTGCCCCGCTCCTGAAATACGCGATGCTCCAGCTTCGCAACCACGCGCAAGCCGAAGACGTCGTGCAGGAAACGCTGGTCGCCGCCCTCCGGGGCGCGGAAACTTTTGCCGGCGGCTCGACGGTTCGCACCTGGCTCATCGGCATCCTCAAGCACAAGATCATCGATACGATCCGAAAAACGAGCCGCGAGCAGAGCCTGGACCGGTACGAGTCCTCCGCGGAGGACATGGATCCGATGTTCCTGCCGGACGGCCACTACGCGGACAAGCCGGCCGACTGGGGCGATCCGGAACAGGCGCTGTCGCGGCATCGGTTTTTCGAAGTGCTCGAGCAGTGCATGGACAGCCTGCCGAAGACCACCGCGCGGGCCTTTGCAATGCGTGAAATCATGGGCCTGGACACCAAGGAGATTTGCGCGAGTCTTTCGATCTCCACCTCGAATTGCTGGGTCTTGCTGTACCGGGCCAGGATGCGCCTGCGCGAGTGCCTCGAGCGCAACTGGATCGAGGCGGGTGGGCGATGATCAGGATCAGCTGCAAGGAGTCGAGCCGCCTGATTTCGCAAGGCCTGGACCGCGATCTCGACTTGGGGCAGCGCGCCGCGCTCCGCCTGCACCTGTTCATCTGCACCGCCTGCGCCCGCGTCAAGACCCAGCTTGCGTTCCTGCATCGCGCGGCGCCGCGCTATCCGGGACCGGAAGACGACAGCCCGCCCAAATCATGAGGTAGCGCAATGGAAATCAAAGCCCTGACTTTCGACACCGGCGGCACGATTCTGGACTGGCACGCAGGCATCAGCCGGGCATTCGCCGCGGCCGGCGCGCACAGGGGCCTGAGCGCCGACTGGCCGGCGATCACGAACGAATACCGCCGCCGCTCGCTCAAGGCCATCGTCGGGCAGGTGAACCCGGATTTCAATTTCGACGACGTGCATCGCAGCGTGCTCGACGCGGTGATCAGGGACTACAAGCTGGACGCGCTCACCGCTGCGGATCGCGACGCGATCTGGCGGACCTGGCATGCGCTGGACGCTTGGCCGGACTTTGCGCACGCGCTGGCCAGGTTGCGCAAGCGCTACATCGTGGCCTCGTTCACGCTTCTCACCACTTCGCTGGTGATCGACGTGTCGAAAAAGAACGCCTTCGACTGGGACGCCATCATCTCGTGCGAAATGTTCGGCATCTACAAGACGCGTCCCGAGGCGTATCAGCGGGCGGCGAAGTTGCTGCAGCTCTCACCCGGTGAAATTCTGATGGTTGCGTG
>JANMXB010000335.1:0-9618 GCA_031380765.1 Pseudomonadota bacterium
TCCCTGAATCTTCCCGAAGTACAGCTAGACGCGCTGATCGTGAAAAAGTTTAACTTCCAGGGGCTGGAACCCTACGTCGGCATGGGCGTGGCACAAGGCTTTGGCGCGATTTGGATGGTCAATATCCAGGGTGACTCCAGAGTCTGGGTCTTCGTGCCGTTTCTCCTGATTCAATTCGGCTATGCATACTGGCTGGTCAGTGCCGTAAACCGGAGGAAATTGCTCTGACTGCAGCGACGACGCGACCCGGCAGCGATCGCGGTGCCGAATTCTTCGCCCCGAACACCTCACTTTTTCGAGTAGTCAGATGCTAGAGTTTTCCCGGCTTACCCGCCTCCCGCGCGCCGCAAAGACCGCGATATTGGTTGTGGTCGACGCGCTTATTGCCGCGATCACCTTCTGGCTGGCAGCGTGGGCCAGATCCGGGCGGATTCCGTCCATGCAGTGGTATCACGTGATCGCCGCTACTGCGCTTGTCATGGCCCTGGTTCCCGCTGTCGGCCTGTTGTGCGGCCTGTACCGGCCAGTCGTTCGATTCCAAACCCCGCGGCTTTCCGCGCGTGCGGGATTGGTCAGCGGCCTGACAGGCTCTTTGATCTGCGTCTATGGCCTTGCGGGAGGTGCTCCTCTTGCGCAAGCGACCGGCCTCGGGGTCGTATTTGCGCTGGTCCTTTTTGTCCTCATAGTCCTAAGCCGCCATGAGGCCAGGTTATTGCTGGGAGCCACCTCGGGCCGAGGCGTTCCGGTTGCGGTATATGGGGCCGGAAGCGCGGGACGCCAGCTCGTGGAAGTGTTGCGCCGAGGACAGGAAAGATATCCCGTTCTCTTCATCGACGACGATCGCTCTCTCTGGGGCAGGACGATAGAGGACCTGCCCGTGGTCAATCCGAAAGACGGAAACTTCAAGGACCGCCTGCTTTCCAAAGGCGTGAACGAAATTCTCCTGGCGATTCCCTCGGTCCCGGCGAGCCGCCGAAGACTGATTCTCGAATTGCTGGGAGACCTGCCTTTCCACGTACGCTCGATACCCGGTCTTTCCGACCTTGTGAATGGACCGGAATCGGCGCTCAATCGTCTGGAAGAAGTCTCTGTCGAGGAGCTTCTCGGAAGAGAGGCGGTTGCGCCCATCTCCGGGCTTCTCGAGAAATGCGTGAACGGCAAGGTGGTCCTCGTAACCGGCGGAGGCGGGTCAATCGGCTCCGAGCTTTGCCGCCAGGTTCTCGCGCTTAACCCGGCGCGACTGATCGTGCTCGACCACAGCGAGTATTCGCTCTACCGGATCGAGCACGAATTGACGGCCACGTGTAAAAACAACGGCGTGCGTTCGCATCTCACCTTTTCCCTCGGCTCGGTGACAGACCCGGTGACAGTTGCTTCGTTGCTGAAGGAATGGCGCGTCGACACCATCTACCACGCCGCGGCCTACAAGCATGTCCCGATCGTGGAGCGGAACCCGCTCGAAGGACTGCGCAACAATGTCCTTGGAACGTGGTATGCGGCGCGAGCCGCGGCGCAGGCAGGAGTAGCCCATTTTCTGCTCATTTCCTCGGACAAGGCGGTGCGTCCGACGAATGTCATGGGTGCGACCAAGCGCATGTCGGAATTGGTGGTCCAGACGCTCGCCGCAAAGCGGTCGGGGACGATCTTTTCGATGGTCCGATTCGGCAATGTCCTCGATTCGTCCGGATCGGTCGTTCCCCTTTTCAGGGAACAAATCGAACGCGGCGGGCCGGTTACTCTTACGCACCCTGAGGTAACCCGATACTTCATGACAATTGAAGAAGCCGTCCAGCTGGTGATCCAGGCAGGCGCCATGGCGCAAGGCGGAGAGGTATTCGTGCTCGATATGGGCGCCCCGGTAAGGATCATGGATCTTGCGAAAAAAATGATCCGCCTGAGCGGGCATTCGGTTCGCGGCCCCAATACTGACGCAGGTATTGAAATCCGGCTTGTCGGCTTGCGCCCCGGGGAAAAACTCTACGAGGAGCTGCTGATTAGCGGTGACGCGTCGAGCACCAATCATCCGCGGATCTGGCAAGCGCGTGAGAACACCGTTGACGCGATGCAGTTTCAAGCCGTGCTTCAATCACTCGAAGTCGCAATGCGTGCAGATCCGTTGAATCTCGATATCCAGGATCTTTTGGCGCGATGGGTTGCGGGTTACGGCATCGTGGAGGATCACATGGCGGGTCAGGCGCGGGCTGTTTTGTAACGAGGGCCGCGCGAGCAGTGTGAGGCGTGCGCCCCTCTCCAAGATCGTATGTTAATGATTGTTAAGGTGTTTTTTAAAAAGCGGAAATCATCGATGGCGTGAAAACAATCGGGGGCTACGCCAAGGTGTGTAGTTGCAGCCCAACTTATCGTTTGTTAAACTGCCTCAAGTAAAAGAAAATTTGCACGATGTGATCGCCATCCTCTGGCATTCGATTTGATCTAATAACGGGAGTTGAAAGTGAGCAAAATTCTGGCAGGTTTGGTAATTGCGTTGCTTGCGTCCAGCCAGGTACTTGCACAGGCGCCTTCAGGCCAGCCTGGTGCAGGAGCCGGCGGCGGAGCAGGTGCAGGAGCGGCTGCGGGTGCGGCCGTAGGCGGGTTGAGCGCGGCTGCCATTGCCGCGATCGTGGTCGGCATAGCACTAGTTGCCGCCGCGGCATCGAACAACGACAACCCCACCGCGGCAGCAGGAACTACTACCGGCACAACGGGCACCCGCTAGAACTATTCGCTCGCTATCTAGACAAAAAGCCTTGGCGATCGCGCCAAGGCTTTTTGCTTTTGGGGCCTGGGCACGGCATCCGGATTGCTTGAGTATCGGAAGATCTGATCCGATGCCTTCTCCGCGGCTCGTCTGCTGTCTTCAAAGGCAAACCCCTGGTTTTTCGGCGGACATCGTGCGAAGTGCAATAATCGCTGCCCGATTTCAATCGATAATCGAGCACTACCTGCGTACGGTTACAGACCATCCCGAGTGAAAACTAGAGCGCTTGCCGCCGTATTTCTTGCCATCGCCGGACTTTGCGCCTGCACCTCAAGTACGAACGCCATTTTTCAAACCGCCCAATCGGTCTTGCGTAGAGACGCAGCGGCTGCAAAAGCGCCTCTGAATCCGGATTTCCGCTACCTCAGAGCGACCGTAGATGACCGCGTCGTGCTTCTTGTTCTAGGTTATGTCGAAAATCAAGCCGAAGAACCAATTCAGGTGTGGTACAGCGCGGAACGCGAAGTACTTCGCTTGCAGAACGGACGCATCGTAGGCGCAGTTGGTCTGACAACCGAGTGGCGTAACGTAAAGCTGGAGCGGCCGGCAGCGTGGTCTTCGCTCAGGAATTCCGCTCTGACTTCGCAATGGACCCGAATTCGCGACGTCATGCCCGGGTATCGGTTCGGGGTGCGCGACGTTCTCTCTCTTCGCGCCATCTCACCTCCGGCACGCAGCGCGCTTCAGGAGCTCGATCCTGAGCTCCTCGCCTGGTACGAAGAGCGCGTTGAAGATCGTCGGATCGACTCGAAAAATGCAAAATCGGACCAACTGCCGCCGGCACGGTATGCCGTAGCTCTTGTCGATGGCACGGAGACGGTCATCTACAGCGAACAATGCCTTGCGCGCAGACTCTGCTTTACCCTGCAACTATGGCCGGCGGCCAAGCAATCTGCCAAGAATTCCGAATGACCCGCCGCTGGACGCCGCGGACGTTGGCGAGCGGGTTGTTAGTCCTGTCGTGTTTTGTTTCTACCTCTCTGCATGGCCAGGCTGCCCCGCAACGGCTGAGCCAGTGGCTGCTCGAACAACCGAATTCGGCCAACTCTTATGAGGTCGGCTTGAGCTGGCGGGTACCGGAGGAAACCGTACCGCAAACGGCCCTGTTTCTGGACCTCATGGGCGCATTGTCCAGCGCAGAGACGAAAGTAAATCTGGATCGCGCGGAATTGGAGCACCTGCGTAACTGGATTCGCACGCTGCCAGTCACAGGTCGGGTAAACGTAGCGGTCGCAGACGCCCGGTGGTTACAGGCGAATCCGGCCAGAGACCCGGTTTTGCGGCCCGATCACAGGGTGATTTTGCCGGCACGGCCGTCGACGGTTACTGTCGTCACGCCACGCGGCGACCGTTGTCGGGTCCTCCATAAGCCAGGCGTCGAGGTCCGCGCGTACATTGATGCCTGCCTGCCCGAAACCTCTTTGGGTACCGACTGGGCCTGGGTGGCGCAGCCAGACGGTCGAGTGCAACGGTTTGGTGTCGCTTCCTGGAATCGCGAGACACAGGACGAACCGGCGCCTGGCGCGTGGATTTGGGGGCCGCCGCGCGCCCAACAATGGCCGGAGAATATCTCCTTGCGGCTCATTTCATTTCTTGCGACCCAAGGACCCGCGCCGGACGAACCTGCCGGCTTCCGCACAGACGCCGGCGGCGTTGCTTCCGCCCCCTCCAGAGGACCCGAGATTTCAACCAGCGACTGGGGAGGCATCGGCCTTTTGCAAACACCCACCGCCCGGATGGCAAAGACGGGACATTTCTCTTTCAATTTCAGTCGAACTGTCCCGTACTCACAAGGCAATATCTTCGCGCAGCCTTTTAACTGGCTCGAGGCGGGTTTCCGCTACAGCACCATCAGCAACCGGCCTTATGGCCCGGTCGCGTTGAGCGGCGACCAGAGTTTTAAGGACAAGAGCATTGACGCCAAATTCCGCCTCTGGTCGGAATCCGCATACCTACCCGAGCTGGCGCTTGGATTCAGGGATCTCGCGGGCACCGGTCTTTTCTCCGGCGAGTACCTGGTGGCAAACAAGCGAACCGGCGACTTCGACTGGAGCCTCGGAATGGGATGGGGTTACCTCGGCGCCCGAGGAAACATTCGCAATCCCCTTCGCTTCATCAGCCGGTCATTCGATACTCGCAATGCCAATGTCGGGCAAGGCGGAAATTTCGGCTTTGGCAGCTACTTCCATGGACCAACATCCTTTTTCGGCGGCGTTCAGTATCGATCGCCGTGGGACGGCGTGGTCTTGAAACTGGAATACGACGGAAACAACTACCAGCATGAACCGCAGGGGAACAATCAGCGGCAGAGCTCCCCGTTCAATTTCGGGGCCGTATACAAGGCCGGGCGTGCGGTCGATTTGACTGTGGGTGTTGAACGCGGAAATACAATCATGTTCGGTATCGCGCTGCACACCCAACTGGACGCGCTGGAGACTCCCAAGCCGAACGATCCACCGCGGATTCCGGTCGCCGCAATGCGGCCTGGCGGAAATCCGGACTGGTCGGCGACAAGCAAGGACATCGCCGTCCAGACCGATTGGCACGTTCGCAGAATCGAGCAGCGGGGTCGCGAACTCCGCGTAACCATCGACGATCCGGAAGCGCTTTATTTGCGGGACCGCGAAGACAAGGCGGCTGCGGTTCTTCATCGAGACGCACCCGCGACCGTGGATCGATTCGCTCTGGCGTTTCGCCAACGCGGTGTAGACGTCATTGAGCACGTCGTCGACCGCGATGCCTGGGTCAAACAGCGAACCGAACCAGTACCCCCTGCGCAACGGCGCGAAGCGGTCATCGCGCGCCCCTCCGAAAATACGCCGCCCGTTTCCCCCGTCGCACCGGTCTACGAAAGCAAGCTACCCAGGTTTGAAACCGGCCTTGGCTTCGACTACCAGCAAACGCTCGGAGGGCCGGACGCCTTCGTCCTTTTCCAGATCTCCGCGGTTGAACGGGCAAAATGGCGCTTGCGCGATGACACCTGGCTCCAGGGAAGCGTCCGGCTGGCGCTTATCGACAACTACGACAAGTTCAAATTTACCGCGCCGAGCAACCTGCCACGCGTACGCACGTTTCTACGCGAATATCTCACCACCTCCAAGATAACCATCCCGAACCTGCAGGCGACTCACGTCGGCAAACTTGGCGACAACCAGTTCTACAGCGTTTATGCGGGCTATCTCGAGTCGATGTTCGGGGGCGTCGGGGCGGAATGGCTGTACAAGGCGCCGGGAAGCAGAACCGCCTTCGGCGTCGACGTAAACGCCGTCCGGCAGCGTAATTTCGAACAAGACTTCGGCTTCAGGGACTACAAGGTCGCCACGGGGCATGCGACCCTTTATTGGGACACCGGCTGGCAAGATGTGCAGGCGAAACTGAGTGTCGGCCGATATTTGGCGAAAGACTTCGGTGCCACCCTCGACATGTCACGCGTTTTCAAAAACGGAGTCACGATCGGGGCATTTGCAACCAAGACAAACGTTTCAGCGGCGCAATTCGGGGAGGGAAGCTTCGACAAGGGAATTTATCTGAGCATTCCGTTCGATGCGATGCTTACGCGCTCTTCGAATACGATCGCAAACTTTGTCTGGAAGCCGCTCACGCGCGACGGCGGCGCCATGCTCGCGCGCGCCAATCAGCTTTACTACCTGACTTCTGCCCGCAACGAGCGGGCCCTTTGGTACGAACCCGCGCCACGCGCCAACGAGTATGTGATGCCGGCCGACCGCAGGGAAGAATGGAGCCCGCAGCCGACTGGGCCGGAACCATCGCTCCAATTCGAACCTCGACCCGCGGCTGCGGCTTTCAGTCCCGACTCAAACTACGAGCACCGTCTGGTGGAAGAGCTTTATCGACAAGGTTTCCGCAACACGAAAGTCACTTTCGATGCGTCGCAGCGGCTGACTCTTCAGGTGTCGAACGACATCCTGCGCCCGCTCAGCCGCGCGGTTGGCCGTGCCGCTCGTACTGCCCTGCGCCTGTCTCCGCTTGACACGCGCGAAATCCGCATCACTCTCGCCGCGCGCGTCGATCCCCTGGTCACTTACGATTTCATCGACCTCCCGCGACTGGATCGCTATTTCGGCGGAACCCTGCCCCTCAGGGATCTGGCGCCGACGATCGCCATCGAATACCTCGATCCATCCGCGCGCGAGAAAGACCCGCTCGCACTCCTTGGGGATATCGACACGGCCGAAACACCGTCGAAACTGAGTGAGGTCGTACCCGGCTACCGCTCCGTTGGACGCGTAGGCAGCGACCTTGCGGATGCCGGGAAAACCGCCACCAGGATCGACTGGATCCAGGCAGGATTGATGGGCGGCGGACTGGTCCTCGCGAGCAGCGCGCTCGACAAGCGCGGTTTCAAGTTTGCCCAGGATCACGCGAACAGCCGTTGGCTCAAGGGATTCAACCAGGTCGGCAACCTGCTTCCCTGGCTCGGTGCCGGCCTGGTAACGGTGGCCGCGCTCGATGGCAGCGATCCGCGTCGTTCCGCAACTGGATTCGCGGCGCTGGAATCCGCAGGCGTTGCGTTCCTGGCCTCTACAGGCCTCAAGTATTTGACGGGCCGCGCGCGTCCCGAAGCCGGCCTGGGGCCCCGCAGCTTCAAACCGTTCTCCAGCCAGGATGCGTTTCCATCCCGGCATGCGATCATGGCATGGGCTGTGGCTACCCCATTCGCGCTTGAATACGACTCGAACTGGCGCTACGGTGCCGCGGCAATCGCCTCTCTGGCAAGAGTCACGCGACGCGAGCACTGGATGTCGGATGTGGTGGCCGGCAGCCTGCTGGGTTACGGAATCGGCCGGGTTTTCTGGGAGTCCTCACGCGCGCAAAACAAGGGCGGCCCGCGCGCAATGCTCGATCCTACGGGCATCAGCCTTGCATGGGACCTGGATTGAGAGCGTGGCTGCAAGGCGTTGCGATTTTGGTGCTGTGCGCGGTTTTGCCGGCGTGCGGCACGCGCCCCGCTCGCGATCCTGGAAATGCGGAGGCTGAGCGGGCGGCCGTCGCCCGTACAATTTCCGAGACTGCCGCGCGAGTCGCCGTATCCAAAGTCGGGGCGAAAGTCTGCCGCCGGGTGACGGTGGGGATTTCCGAGCACGGCTGGATACGCGGCGTGGTGACCGAAGTCGGGGCGGACAGGATCCGGGTAAGGATTGAGGACCCGGGTCGATTCCCGCAGGCGATCGACGCAACGGCGGTTGCGCCTGGCGCATCGATATCCGACACGCCGTTAAACTGGGTTCCCTGCGTTTAGGGGTATCGCATGGCTATTCTCGTCACCGGCGCGGCCGGATTCATAGGCGCGGCCCTCGCATCGGCGCTGCTGGCTCGCGGCGACGAAGTTGTCGGTGTCGACAACATGAACGCCTACTACGACGTCGGCCTCAAGAAGGCGCGATTGGCGCGTCTGAAATCGAATCCCAATTTCAAGTTCCTGCCCCTCGACGTGGCTTCGCGCCAGGACCTGGCTGCATTGTTCGCTTCCCGGCGTTTCGACGTCGTCGCCCATCTTGCCGCCCAGGCCGGGGTGCGTCATTCGATCGATAATCCGCACGCCTATGGCGAGGCCAACCTCACGGGTTTTTTGAACGTCCTGGAAGGCTGCCGCCAAAGCAAAGCAGGGCATCTGGTCTTCGCTTCGTCGAGCTCGGTCTATGGCTCAAGCGTCAACATGCCGTTCTCCGAAAACGACCCTGTTGACCACCCGGTTTCTCTCTATGCGGCGACCAAGAAAGCCAATGAGCTGATGGCTCACAGCTATGCCCATCTCTATGGTATTGCCTGCACCGGTCTGCGTTTCTTTACCGTCTATGGCCCGTGGGGACGCCCGGACATGGCGTATTTCAAGTTCACCCGCGCAATCCTCGCGGGTGAGCCGATTCCGGTGTTCAACCGCGGCGAAATGGTGCGCGACTTTACGTACGTGGACGACGTCATAGAGGGGGTCATGCGCATCATCGATCGACCCGCCGGGCCGGATCCCGCCTGGAATCCCGCGCATCCGACACCCGCGACGAGCAGCGCTCCCTACCGGATCTACAACATCGGCAACAATCAGCCCGTCAAGCTCATGCGCTTCATAGAGGTGCTTGAAAGGAACCTGGGCGTAAAAGCGTCGATCGAATTACTGCCGATGCAACCCGGCGACGTCCCGGCGACAGCCGCAGACATCTCGGCGATCGCATCGGCCAGCGGCTTTTCGCCTTCAACACCCATCGAAACCGGCATCGCGCGCTTCGTGGAGTGGTACAGGGAATATTACAAGGTCCGGCCGGCCGGCATCCAATAGCAAGGAGACGCATCATGGGCTCGATTGAAGAAGGTTCGATATCCGCGAGGGCCGCTGCTTCGCTGGCCTACCAAAGCGGCTTCGGAAACGAATTTGCGACAGAGGCAATCGCGGGCGCGCTGCCCGTCGGCCGGAACTCGCCGCAGAAGGTGCCCCATGGGCTTTATGCCGAGGTCCTTTCCGGCACCGCGTTCACTGCGCCCCGCGCCGAAAACGTCCGGACCTGGCTCTACAAAATCCGCCCCTCGGCCATGCACGGTCCTTTCCGGCGCATAAGCAATGGCCTCATCCGTTCAGGTCCGTTTGACGAGGTTGAAACTGCGCCCAATCGTTTGCGCTGGGATCCTCTGCCGATCGAAGCCGGAGCGGCCGATTTTATCGATGGCCTGGTCACGGTCGCAGGATCGGGCGATCCGGCTTCGCAAACAGGTATTGCGGTGCACGTCTACCGTGCGAACCGCTCCATGGCGGACCGCTGCTTCGTCAACGCCGACGGCGAAATGATGCTGGTGCCGCAGCAGGGCGAGCTTCTTGTCTTCGCAGAGACCGGCCGCCTCTCAGTCGC
>JANMXB010000365.1:0-2232 GCA_031380765.1 Pseudomonadota bacterium
CACATCATGGCCGACCAGCTGGTGTCGTCCGCGCTGGCCGCGTACGGCAACAAGGTCTGCAAGACTCCTCACATCGACGCGCTTGCGGCGCGCGGCACGCTGTTCGAGAACTTCTACTGCAACTTCCCGCTGTGCGCGCCCTCGCGCGCCTCGATGCTCACCGGCCGGCAGGCGAGCCGCCTGGGGGTGTTCGACAACGCGTGCGATTTTCCGTCGCAGGCGCCGACGCTGCCGTATTACCTTTCGGCGCTCGGCTACCACACGGTGCTTTCGGGCAAGATGCATTTCATCGGCGCCGACCAGCTGCACGGCTACCAGGAGCGGCTCACCACCGACATCTATCCGTCGGACTTCGGCTGGACGCCCGACTGGAAGAAGTCGATCCCGGTGGCGGCCACGGGCCTGAGCCTGCGCAGTGTTGTCGAGGCGGGCACCTGCACGAGGAGCCTGCAGCTGGATTTCGACGACGAGGTCGCCGCGAAATCGGTCCAGTGGATCTACGACTATGGGCGCCAATCCGATCGGCGCAAGCCGTTCTTCCACACCGTGTCGATGACCCATCCGCACAACCCGTACGTCACCACTCAGCACTACTGGGATCTGTACAACCACGCGGACATCGACATGCCCCGCGTGGGGCCCATCCCCTACGACAAGCTCGATGCCCACAGCCAGCGCCTGTGGAAGATCTACAAATTCCATGAGTACAAGGTAACGGCCAAAGACGTGCGCCGCTCACGGCACGGCTACTACGGCATGACTTCGTACATCGACGACCAGGTCGGGCGCCTGGTGGCCGCATTGCGCGAGATGGACCTGGCCGACAGCACGGTCATCGTGTTCACCTCCGACCACGGCGACATGCTCGGCGAGCGCGGGCTCTGGTACAAGTGGATGCACTTCGAGAATGCGTGCCGCATTCCGATGATCATCGCGATGCCGGGCCAGAAGGCGACGCGGGTTAAGGCGCCTGCGTCGTTGATGGATCTGTTGCCTACCGTTGTTGATATCGCCGGCAAGGTCGAGCCCGTTGCGCCGATCGAGGGCGAGAGCCTGCTGCCTTCGGTCAGGGGCGAGGGTGAGCTCTCATACGACCGCCCGGTGTTCGCCGAGATGAATGCCGACGGGACTTTCAGCCCCTCGTTCATGGTGCGCAAGGCCGACTGGAAATTGATCGCCTGTGATGGAGATCCGCCGATGCTGTTCGATTTGCGCAACGATCCGGACGAGATGAAGAACCTGGCGGGGAAATCGGAAGTAGCGAAAGTCGAATCGGAGTTGCAGGCGCTGATCGACGCAAACTGGTCGGCCGCTGCGCTGAAAAAGGAAATGCAGGAAAGCTCGCGCCGCCGCTTGTTCATTCAATCGGCGCGCGATGCGTCGGGTGCTGCGGCCTGGGACTACGAGCCGCGCAAGGACGCGTCGAAGCAATACGTGCGCGGTGGCGGAGATGCGGCGGGGGCCACTGCGACGAAAGGTCGGGCGCGCTACCCGTTCGTGCCGGTGAAAAAGCCGGATAATCCGGATTAGCGCCGAGACCGCGCACCCGCTCGACCTCTGAGCCACTTTCTAAGGAAAATATCCATGATTCACGTGATAGCCGTCATCACCGCCAAGCCCGGCCAGCGCGAGTCCATCCTCGCGCTGTTCCGCGCAAACGTCCCCGCGGTCAAGGCCGAAAAGGGCTGCATCGAATATGGCGCCGCCGTGGACGCGGAAAACGCGCCGCCCTTCCAGACCAAGTGGGGCCCCGACACGTTTCTCGTAGTCGAGAAGTGGGAAAGCATGGACGCCCTCAAAGCGCACGCCGCCGCCCCGCACATGGCCGCTTACGGCGCCAAGGCCAAAGAGCACATCGCCAGCCGGGTGATCCACATCCTGCAGCCGACCTAAGTCCAACCTCTCGAGCCCGTTCAATTTTGCTGCCGAATCGCTATGCAGCTAACTGAACATTTTTCGCTCGAAGAGCTAATTGCTTCCGAAACTGCGGTGCGTTTCGAAATAGACAACACGCCATCCTCAACGGTTACGTCGAACCTGCGTGTTCTGGCTGCCGGGCTCGAACTAGTGCGCACCGCGTTGGGTGGACGTCCCGTTCACGTTAACAGCGGCTACCGCTGTTTTGCGCTCAACGAGAAGATTGGTGGCGCGAAGAAAAGCCTTCACATGACGGGTTTTGCCGCGGACATCATTTGCCCTTCATTCGGGCCCCCGCTTGCGGTGTGCCGCGCG
>JANMXB010000397.1:0-8731 GCA_031380765.1 Pseudomonadota bacterium
ATCCGTCCACCAGCAGCTGGAGGGCAAGTCGGCTGGCGACGTGATCGAAGTTCCTATTGATGGCAATCAGATCTTCGGCACCAGGGACGATTCGCTGATTTTTTCCGATCAAATCGAGAACGTCCCCGAGGAGTATCGTAAAATCGGCACCTTCATCCTCATGGAAAACGACAAGGGCCAGACCCGCAGCTTTCTCGTGACGCACTTGGACGACGAGAAACTGACTGTCGACGGCAACAATCCGCTTTGCGGCAGGGAAGTCGTCTTTACGCTCGAAATCGTGACCGTACGCGACGCAACTGATGAAGAGACAAGAACGGGCGCGGCGATCATTGCCGGCGCGGATATCGACCCGTCACTCATGCGGCCTGTATGAGCGGTGGTGTTGAATGGCATCAGACGAATCTTGTCTTTGATACCTGCACTTGCAATCCTGACTTCACGGAAAAAAGGTGACTTATGAGCGAGCAAAAACCCACACCCAAAGTTCCTGACGGCGATACGCGTTTTTATACAACGCGTCAGATGGCGCCAAGCGAAAAGGGGTTTGTTGGTTTCGAAACCGTCTGGAAACCGCTCCAGAAGGAAGTCGAATACAAGACGCCGAAACAACCGTAGGCGTCGTACCGTGGCATGGATGAGCCGGATCGCGCGGCAAGGCCTGGGCGATCCCGCTACGACCGGATAGCGGCAAGTGGGCAACGGAGAAGGCGCCCGTCTACCACATCATCGACTGACGGGGCCGCCGATTTACGCTTTTCCGCTGGCCCCCATCGACGCGTAGTACTCACGCAGGATCTCAACCACTTCCGGGCGGCTGAACTCGGGCGGTACCTGCGCGCCCTCTGAGAGCCAGGCGCGCAGCTGCGTGCCGGACACCTGCAGGCGATCCTGATCCTGGTGCGCGCAAGTCCGCCCGGAGGCCATGCCTCCGCATCGATAGCACCAGAACGCCACATCCATTTTCAGCGGCCGCGTAGCCAGCGCATCGTGCGGGATTTCGTCGAACACGTGGTGCGAATCGAACGGGCCGTAGTAGCCGCCCACACCCGCATGATCGCGCCCGACGATCAGGTGCGAACAGCCATAGTTCTGCCGGAACAGCGCGTGCAACAGCGCCTCGCGCGGGCCGGCATAGCGCATGTCGAGCGGGTAGCCGGCTTGCACCACCGTGCCTGACCGGAAATACTTCCCGATCAGCGCCCCGATCGCGCGAGTGCGCACGTCGGCCGGGATATCGCCCGGCTTGAGATTGCCGAGCAGCGAGTGGACCAGCACACCGTCGCAGACCTCGATCGCCACCTTTGAAAGATATTCGTGCGAGCGGTGCATCGGATTGCGCGTCTGGAATGCGGCGACCCTCGACCAGCCCAGACGCTCGAATTCAGCGCGCGTCTCGACCGGCGTCATGAAGAGCGCGCCGTACTTCGCCTTGAAACCGCCATCGGAGAGAACCTTTACCGGACCCGCGAGGTTCACCTCGGGCTGCTGCATCACCATCTTGACGCCCGGATGCGCGGCATCTTCAGTACGGAACACCGACCTGCATTCATGCGCCTTGTCGATTGCGTACTTCTCAGTGACTCTCATGGTGGCGAGCAACGTGCCGTCCTCGGGGTCCGTAAGGACGATCTCGCCGCCGACGCGCGTAGCGCCGGCGGTTTCTGAGTCGACCGAAAGCGTAATCGGAATCGGCCAGAACAATCCGCTCGCTGTGCGGTAGGTATCGCACACGCCCGCCCAGTCTGCGCGCGTCATGAAGCCGTCGAGGGGCGTGAACCCGCCAATGCCGAGCATCACCAGGTCGCCGCGCTCGCGTGACGAAACGCGCACCGGTGGCAGCGAACCGGCGCGCAGACGCTCGGCCACAAGGGCTTCGCCCTCAAGCCGCAGCGGCCGCAACTCCTTGCCTCCGTGGGGCCTGACCAGTTGTCCCATTTCTTTTCCTCTGCCGGACTCCGCAAGGATCCGCAAGTTCAGGCTATCACGCCCGTCGTCGACGTTCGCATCGCGGTTTTTGATCCCTCGATAAGCCGGGAAATCCTTTACGCCCATGGGCGCCGAACGCCAAGGGCCATATTTCGATGCGCCTGCAAGCGCCCTCTGATTGCGGAACTTATGCCTTTGCACGGTCCTCAAAACGCTGTGCAATAATCGATCCAAACCCGTGTCGCGCCCGCCCCGGCGCGTCTCTCCCGCCCGGACATGCCGAAAGCCCCGTCGACAAGCGTTTCCAGCTGGCTTCTGGTCATTGCCACGCTGCCCACCGATATTCCCACGGCGCGCATGCGCGTCCTGCGCACCTTCGAGGCGCTCGGGGCCGCGGTCATGCGCGACGGTGTATTCCTGCTCCCGGAAACCCCTGCCAACCGCCAGGCCGTCGAGCGGCTTGTCGAATACATAAGCATGAACGCCGGCAGCGCGCAGGCACTAAAAGCGACTCCGCTGGATGCCGCGCAATACGCGGAATTCCGCCAACTCTTCGATCGCTCGTCGCGCTACGAGGAGCTGACCAAGACGGTGGAGAGTCTCAAGGTCGGGTTCGGCCTGGCCGATCCGAGCGCGATTTCGCGCGTGCTCAACAAGCAGCGCCGCGCATTCGAGTCCATCACCGCGCTCGATTTTTTTCCGACACCGGCCCAGGAGCGGGCCAAGGTGGCGCTCGTGGCTGCCGAGGCCGAAGTGCGCCAACTGCTGTTTCCGACGCAGGCTGCCGCGGGCGCAAAGACCCACGAGAAATTCCTTGGGCGCCTGTGGGCTACGCGCCGCCCGCTGTGGGCCGACCGCCTCGCCAGCTCGTGGCTGATCCGCCGCTTCGTCGATCCCGAGGCCACCATGGCGTGGCTGGAGAAAACCCAGCCCTGCCCGCCCGAGGCGCTTGGATTTGCCTTCGAAGGCGCGCGATTTGCGAACAACGGCAACCGGGTCACGTTCGAGGAAATTCTCGTGCAGCTGGACATGGAGAAAAATCCGGGCCTGGTGAAAATCGGCGGCATCGTGCACTTCCTGGAAGCGCGCGCCGGAACGCCTGTGCCGGAGGCGGCAGGCGTGCAAACCCTCCTGCAGGGAGCGCTGCGCCGCTCGGCCAACGACGACGAACTGCTCGGCGAGGCCGAAAAGACCTTCGACCTCCTCTACGATGCCTACAGCGAACCGGTGAAGAAGCAGCCCTGAAGGCTATTTGGGCTGTTTGGCCTCGGCGGCAAGCCGCGCGCGGACTTCCTTGAGGCGCGCCTCCACTGCCGACAATTCGTAGAAATTTCCATCGCCCGCGTTTTGCGCCATCTGCAGCTGCTCGACGGCTGCCGGCAGGCTGCCTTGGAGAAAGTAGACTTCCGCCTGCACCTGGTGCTGCAAAAGGCGCTTGCCGAGCGCCGCATAGGCTTTGGCTTGCATGCCAAGAAGCTGCGGGTTCTGCGGATACAGGCGCACCTGCTCGCTCAGCAAAGTCATTGCGTCGGCCGCCCGGTTGCTGTCAAGCAGCGCTCCAACGTGGCTGTAGACCAGCGGACGGTAATAGGGATATTTCCCTCTCGCCTCCCCGATCAGCGCCAACGCCGACGGTCCGTCGCCAGCCGCCAGCAGCACTCGCCCGGCCAATGCGTCGATCATCGGATCCTGCACGGCGCCGGCGCGCAGCTTTGCGGTCTCAGCCTTCGCTTCCGGGTTCTGCCGGCTGCGCAGCAGGGCGATGGCCAGTCCGTAGTGGGCCGCGGTTTCGTTGGCGAAACGCCGATCCGCCAGCACCGATTTGAAAAAAGCGACGGCCTCGCGGGGTTCGGTGGATTCCGCGCGCAGCTTGGCCCGCACGAGATGGAACTGCAGGCTGTCCGCATGCTGGTGATACGGCGCGTTCTGCGCCCGGTTCTGCGCATCCGCGACGCGGTCGGCGGTGAGCGGATGGGAGCGCAGGTACCCGGGCGCCGAGCCGTCGTCGCTGATGCGGGTGAACCGCTGCAGTTTCTCGAAAAATGCGGGCATCGCGCGCACGTCGAACCCGGCCGACTGCAGCGCCTGGAATCCGATGCGATCGGCCTCGCGCTCGAAATCGCGCGAATAGCCGAGCTGTCCCGAAATCGCGGCGCCCTGGGCCGCCATCGCCACGCCCGACGCGACATCGGGCCGGGATCGCGCCGCCAATATCGCGGCGGCCATCGCGATCATCGCCGGCAGCTGCATCTGCTTTTGCGCGCCGAGCAGCCTGGCAATGTGATGCTGCGTCACGTGCGTGATCTCGTGCGCGAGGACCGAAGCCACTTCCGACTCGGTATCGGCCGCGGTCAAGAGGCCGGTATGGACACCGACGAAGCCGCCGGGCAGGGCGAAAGCATTGATGCTCGGCTCGCGGACGGCGAAAAAATCGAAATCCAGACGCGCGCCCGGAATGGCGGACAGCAGCTTGTAGCCGAGCGCGTTCAGGTACTCGTTGATCTCGGGATCGTCGACGAAGTTGGGTTCGTTGAGGCGGATATCGCGCATTACGCTTTCGCCCAGCTTGCGCTCGAGCTGCGGCGAGAGCACGCTGGCCGAGGAATCGCCGAGATCCGGAAGTGACACCTGGCCCGACGCCAGCGGCATCGCAAAGGCGAGCGTGGCAACGAGGCACGTGAGCAGGCGCATGCAGGTATGATACCTTGCGACCCGCCGAGTTCCCCTCTGCGGCGAGGCGCGGAGCGCGACCCGAAATGCTTACAGCGCATGTAAAAATGCGAGACCGATGAAGCCTCGTAAACCCAGAAAGACAGCGCCCGCCAAGCCAGCCGCATCCCTCACCCATTTCGACCGACGCGGGCAGGCCCACATGGTCGACGTGGGCGCCAAAGACGAAACCCATCGCGTCGCAACGGCGGGCGGGCGCATCGAGATGCGGGAAACCACGCTTCGCATGGTGCTGGAGGGCGGCGCAAGCAAAGGCGACGTGCTTGGGGTTGCCCGCATTGCCGCCATCCAGGGCGCCAAAAGAGCGTCGGATCTGATCCCGCTTGCGCATCCAGTCCAGATCACGCGCATCGCCATCGAATTCGAACCCGACTCCGCCGCCGGTGCGATCTACCTGCGCGCCACGGTGGAGTGCCGCGGCCGCACCGGCGTCGAAATGGAAGCGCTTGCGGCTGTCAGCGCGGGGCTGCTGACGATCTACGACATGTGCAAGGCGGTCGATCGCGGCATGGTCATGCAGGAAGTCAGACTGCTCGAAAAACGCGGCGGGAAGTCGGGCACGTTTCTCCACCACGCAAGAAAAGGCCCGCACCCAAAGGCCCGCCGCCGCGTCTGAGCGTACGGCGGGTCAATCGCCCCACTTCTGGCGGTAAATCTCTAGCCCTGCGCGCCAGGTGCCCGCGCCGAACTTGCCGCCGCTGGTGTGCGTAATGGCGATCGGCCAGGTTCCCATGGTCAGATTCGCGGCCTCGGCGCTGCGGCAGAAATCCATGTCGTAAAAATCGAACATGAACCGCTCGTCGAAGCGCACTCCGCTGTCCAGGAGCGTGCGGCAGCGGACCGCTAGAAAGACGCCGTCGACCGCGACGCATCGCCGGCCGGCCGGTCCGTACGGCGAGAGCCTTCCCTGGTACTGATCGCCATGCGCGATCACTCCACTGAGGTAAGCGCGGTCCTCACGCGTCAATGGAGTTTCGGTCGTAAACGCCCAGGACGGCTGCCCAGGGAGGCGGCGGGTATTGCCGGCCAGACCGACGATCTCGAACACTTTCAGCGCATCCTGCAGCCGCTCATAGACGAACCAGTCGTCCAGCCAGATGTCGTCGTGGACGAAGAGGAGGATCTTGTCGCGGTTCTCTTCGCTGATCTGGCGGTTGTAAACCTCCGGCAGGCCCTTGCTGTTGTTGAACGCAGGGCGCGGTTCCAGACGCCGGTCAAAAGACATCCGCCGCAGCGAGCGGCCCAGCGGCGAGGATTCCATGAACGGATTCGGCGCGAGGCGCGTCGCGGCGACAATCAGGAGCTTTTCGGTTTCCAAGGCGCTGCGATCATCCGACCGCGCGGGTCAATGCGCCGGCGACTTCGGCCTGCTCGGCTTCGGTGATGCCCATCCACAAGGGCAGGCGTATGAGACGCTGCGCAATGGAATCGGTGATCGCCAGCGATCCCTGGGTCCGTCCATACTTGAGTCCGGCGGGCGACGAATGCAAGGGGACGTAGTGGAATACGGGCCAGACGTCCCGGCGTTTCATCTCGGTCAGCACCAAGGCGCGATCAAGCCCGGGGTCGAGCAAAACGTAATACATGTGAGCGTTGTGCCGGCAGTCTGCGGGGATGATAGGGCGGCGGACCTGCCCGCTATTTTCAAGCGCCTCGAGCAGGACGTGATAACGATGCCAGCTCTGCAACCTATCATTGGTGATCCTTTCGGCCTGCTCGAGCTGCGCCCAGAGAAACGCCGAAATAACCTCGCCGGGAAGAAACGACGAGCCGGTCTCCTGCCACGTGTACTTGTCCACCTGGCCGCGGAAAAACCGGTTGCGGTCGGTTCCTTTTTCGCGGATGACTTCGGCGCGCGCCGCCAATGCCGCGTCATTTACAAGGAGGCTCCCGCCCTCCCCGGAAATCACGTTCTTGGTCTCGTGAAAGCTGTACGCACCCAGGTCGCCGATGCTCCCAAGCGCCCGCCCTTTGTAGGTGGACATGACCCCCTGCGCCGCATCTTCCACCACTTTCAGGTCGTGGCGCTGCGCGATGGCCATGATGGCGTCCATCTCGCACCCGACCCCCGCGTAGTGCACCGGCACGATTGCCCGTGTGCGGGCGGTGATGGCGGCCTCGACAAGCTTCTCGTCGAGGTTCAGGGTGTCTTCGCGCACATCGACAAATACCGGCTTCGCTCCGCGCAGCACGAAAGCGTTGGCGGTCGACACGAAAGTATAGGAAGGCATGACCACCTCGTCCCCCGCCTCGATGTCGAGCAGGAGCGCGGCCATCTCCAGCGCGGCCGTGCACGAGTGGGTGAGCAGCGCCTTGGCACAGCCCGTGCGCTGCTCGAGCCAGACATGGCAGCGTTTGGTGAACACTCCGTCGCCGGCCAGCATCCCGTTGCGGTGGGCTTCGCCAATGTAGGTAATTTCCTTCCCGGTGATGTACGGCTTGTTGAACGGAATCAATTTGGCGCTCGCTCCAGTCGGGCATAAGCGGCCTTGCGCGTGTCCGGGACAGGACACACGCGCGCTATTGTGCAATCGATTAGCGGATGAAATTGTGGCGGAAGGTGCTCAGTCATGCGGTGGATGCGAAGGTGAACCAGCGCTCTCGCAAGTACTCGTACCCAATTCGCCCGGCGCGCAGAGAATTCCTTGTCGTACACAGCCCGCTCAAGAGCGACCCGGAACGCGCTCCGGTCGAAGTGCACGGTAATATCGCCAATGTCGCTCGCGCCACGACGGACCGTTGCGACCGTAATCCAGTTCAATGATGCCCACAGTCCCGCCGGGTCGGGCACCTTTGCGCTCCGCAGAATCTGCGCGCCCAGAAAAAATCGCGTGAGCGACTTGGAAAAAAAAGTTGGCATTTCGAAATGAGGCTCATAGGGAAACAAATAGTTTGGGCAGATGAAACGATACTCCCCCCCGGGCTTCACGGCCCTGCTCACATTTTTGATCGCCGCGGATACGCTTGCGACATGCTCCATGACATTTATTGAATACGCGAGGGCGAAACCTGTCTCTTCTTCGAGCTCTTCAACCGGGATACGCAATAGTCGCGGCGCGACTCCGCGCTTGTGCGCGTAGCCCAGTACGATCTCCTGAAGCTCGGAAAAATGGGAAAATCCCTCTCCAGTCGGCTCAAGCGCGGTGACGCAATACCCTTCGCTAGCCAGCTGACAACTCAACAGCATCAGCCCCGCCCCGATTTCCAGAACGGCATCGCCTGGCTGGATATGTGCCAGGCTCGCGGCGAGCCATTGCCTGCCGAAGCGTGCTTCCTGGGCGAATATTTGGAACAGCCGGAGCAGATGCGGAGATTGATACTCGACGATCCCGGCCACATCTTTCAACAGGGCTTCGAGACCGTCTTCGGGCTTGCCGGCGCTGATGCTATGCCCTGCTTCCAATCGCAACACCCGCCAGGATCAGCAGTATGGAAACTGCCCGGGCACCTGTCACCGGCTCGCCAAACAGTGCCGCTCCGCCGATCGCGACGATCACAATCGTCGATCCGACGTACAGAGGAAACGCGAGCGATACGGCGTAGCGTTCGAGCACGAACATCCACGCGACCGATCCCGCAAGCGCCGCAAGGTAGGCTGAAATGATATACGGATCCGCAAGGTAGCCTGTCAGCCTCGCGAACCTCCCCGCCATTTCATCGCCGGCCGCCGGCAGGGACTGAACCCTCCATTTGATAATGAGCTGGCCGTATACGATGAAAACTATCGTCGGGAACATCGCGAGCAGCATTTTCATTTTCGGATGCTCCCTGCACACCTGAAAAGTACCGGCCCTTGCGGAAGACCGGCATTCACTTTACGAACCTCATATACCGCGCCGAGTCCCTGCCGCAGTTGAACAGCAGATCGAGCATCGTCACAGCATGCTCGAACTTGCCCCACAACTGGAGATATTCCGGATAGTCGGAATAGTCGAACCATCTTAGCGCAAGGCCGTGATCGGCAAAAAGCCGCTCCTCGAGATAGTCCCTCGCCCCGGGACCCGAAATATACTCCGTGCCTCCGGCTTCGATGCACATGTCAACCAGCCGCTGGGTCTTGCCTTCGGTCAAT
>JANMXB010000440.1:0-3031 GCA_031380765.1 Pseudomonadota bacterium
CGACGCGGCAGCGCAGGTGGCGCTGAAGAAAGCCAGGCCCGGCACGCCTGAATTCCGCGCCGCGCTGCGCGATGCGATGGAGAACGTGAAGAACGTGGTCGGCACGCACGCGGTCTACACGATGACGCCGCAGAACCACAACGGGATGGACGAGCGCGCGCGCGTGCTCGTGGTGGTGAAGGACGGCCAGTGGAGGCTGATGAAATAGCGGAGGGGGTAGTAAAAGATTCGCCGACATAGCGCCGTGCCATGAATTTCGACATCGCGCTTTGGCTGGTGCAGGACGGCATCACCAACGGCGCCATCTATGCGCTGCTGGCCCTCGCGCTGCTGCTCGTCTTCGCGGTCACGCGGATTATTTTTGTGCCGCAGGGCGAGTTCATCGCGTATGCCGCGCTGTCCCTTGCCCTGCTCCAGTCGGGGCGCCTGCCCGGCACCGTTTACGTCCTCGTGATCGGAGGACTTGTCGCGGCGACGTTCGATGCCGCCATCGCAATGCGCGAAAAAGCCTGGCGCCGGCTGCCGCGAATCCTTGCGATTTATGTGCTGCTGCCCGTGGTCATGGGGGCAATCGCGTGGTGGGCGGCCTCCCAGAAGTTGGCCCTCTGGCTGCAGGTGCTGATCGTGCTGGGTCTGGTCGTGCCGCTCGGGCCGATCCTGTACCGGGTGGCGTACCGGCCGCTGGCGGGGGCCTCGGTGCTGGTCCTCTTCATCGTCTCGATGGCGGCGCACTACGTGTTGAGCGGCCTGGGCCTGGTGTTTTTCGGCAGCGAGGGGCTGCGCGCGCAGCCCTTTTCGGAGGCCAAGTTCCAGCTCGGCGTGCTGACCGTGACCGCCCAGAGCCTGTGGGTGGTGTTCGCGAGCCTCGCCATCATGGTGGCGCTCTGGCTGCTGTTCGACCGCACCCTCTACGGCAAAGCGCTGCGCGCCACCGCGATCAACCGCGTCGGCGCGCGCCTGGTGGGGATTCCCACCGACCTCTCGGGAAGCCTCAGCTTCACGCTCGCGGCGTTCATCGGCGCGGTCTCGGGCATCCTGATCGCGCCCGCCACGACGATCTATTACGACACGGGCTTCCTGATCGGGCTCAAAGGATTCGTCGGCGCGATCCTGGGCGGCATGGCGAGCTACCCGCTCGCGGTGCTCGGCGCGGTCATCCTCGGCCTGTTCGAGTCGTTCGCGTCGTTCTGGGCGAGCACGTTCAAGGAGGTGATCGTCTTCACCCTGATCATCCCGGTGCTGGTGTGGCGCTCGCTCACCACCCTCCACCACGTGGAAGAAGAAGAACCGTGAGAAGGGCAACGATGGAGGCGGAATGAAGATGCGGCCGCTGCTCGCCGTTTTTCTCGCGCTCATCGCGACGGCGCCGCTCTACCTGCCGGATTTCTACGTCACCCTGCTCAATTACATCGGCCTGGCCACGCTGGTGACGCTCGGCCTGGTGCTGCTCACCGGTGTCGTGGGCCTGATCTCGTTCGGCCAGCAGGCTTTTGTCGGCCTGGCCGCATATACGACGGCTGTTCTCACCACACTTCTCGGCGTGTCCCCCTGGTTCGCGCTGCTCGCCGCGCTCGCCCTCACCGCGCTGGCGGCCCTGATCCTCGGTTTCATCACGCTGCGGCTCTCGGGCCACTACCTCGCGCTCAGCACGATCGCCTGGGCGATTGCCGCCTACTACACGTTCGGCAACACGGAGTTTCTCGGCCAGTACAACGGCATCGCCAACCTGCCGCGCATTGCCATCTTCGGCTGGATCCTCGATACCAACGGCAAATCGTATTACCTGATCTGGGTGGTGACCCTGGCGGCGTTGATCGCCGCGCAGAACCTGCTCGATTCGCGCCCGGGCCGCGCGATCCGCGCGCTGCGCTTTCGCGGCGTGATGGCGGAGAGTTTCGGCGTCGACACCGCAAAGCTCAAGTACATCGTGTTCCTCTATGCGGCGCTGCTGGCCGGCCTTTCGGGCTGGCTCTACGCGCACTTCATGCGCCTGGTCAGTCCCGGCGCGTTCGGCGTCAACGCGGGCATCGACTACCTGTTCATGGCGGTGGTCGGCGGCGCGAGCCGGGTCTGGGGGGCGGTCATCGGCGCCTCGGTGCTGACGGTGCTCAAGGAGTGGCTGCAGGACAGCCTGCCCAAGCTCTTCCACCACAGCGGCAACTACGAGATCGTGGTGTTCGGCCTCCTGATGATGATCCTTCTGCACCGGACCCGCGACGGGCTCGTGCCGGTCTTCGGGCGCTGGCTGCCGGCGCGCACACGCCCGCTCCCGGCCCAGGCCGCGCCGCTTGAGCGCCGCGAGCAGCCGAAGACCGGCGAGCCGCTGCTGGAAGTCCGCTCGGCCGAGAAACGCTTCGGCGGACTGGTGGCGGTGAACAAGCTGAGCTTCCAATTGCAAAGCGGCGAGATCCTCGGCCTCATCGGCCCGAATGGCGCCGGCAAAAGCACCATGTTCAACCTGATGACCGGCGTCCTGAAATCGGACGGCGGCGAAATCCTCTTTCGCGGCGAGCGCATCGGGCATCTCCCCTCGAGGGACATCGCGCGGCGCGGCATCTGCCGCACGTTCCAGCACGTCAACCTGATCAGTGCGATGTCGGTGCTCGAGAATGCGGCGATCGGCGCGCACCTGCGCGGTACTCGCGGGACCGTGGCGGCCATGCTGCGCCTGGAAAGACAGGAGGAGGCGCGATTGCTGAACGAGGCGGCCGGGCAGCTCGAGCGCGTCGGACTGGGCAAACACCTCTCCGAGCCGGCGGGCAGCCTGCCGCTCGGCCAGCAGCGCATCGTCGAAATCGCCAGGGCGCTGTCTGCCGATCCGGTGCTGCTGCTGGACGAGCCGGCCGCCGGCCTGCGCTATGCGGAGAAGAAAGCGCTGGCCGACTTGTTGAGAAAGCTGCGGGCCGAGGGCATGACGATCCTGCTGGTCGAGCACGACATGGATTTCGTCATGGGGCTGGTGGACCGCCTCGTGGTCATGGACTTCGGCGAGAAGCTTGCCGAGGGCCTGCCGGCGGAAATCCAGGCCGAT
>JANMXB010000463.1:0-49135 GCA_031380765.1 Pseudomonadota bacterium
ACAGACCCCATTTTTGGCAAAGGCAGCACGGCGTATAACCGCTTCTACGGGGACACGGATATCGCGCCGAATTCTTGCCTCGCACCGATCGCCCAGGCGCCCTTTTACGCAGTCAAGGTCGTGGTCGGTGACCTCGGAACCTACGCAGGCATCGCAACGAACGGCAAAGCGCAAGCCCTCGATCGCAACAACAAGCCGATTCCCGGTCTGTACGCGGCAGGCAACGACATGGCGAGCATCATGGGCGGGAATTATCCGGGTCCGGGCATTACGCTCGGACCGGCGATGACTTTCGGCTGGATCGCCGGCCGGCATCTGGCCGGGGCGGACTGAAGCTCGCGCGCCTTCAGTTCACCTTGCGCTCGAGCCCTTCCCAGTAGGGCTTGCGCAATCGGTATTTGAGCAACTTGCCGCTCGGATTCCTCGGCAGCGCGGACAGGAAGTCGATGGTCCTGGGACATTTGTAGTGCGCGATCTGCTCGCGCGCGAAGGCGATGATCGCTTCTGCCTTCGCGGCGGCGCCGGGCTTGAGCACGACGCAAGCCTTGACTGATTCGCCCCATTTCTCGTCCGGCACGCCGATCACGGCCACATCGGCCACCGCGGGATGCTTCATGAGCGCGTTCTCGACTTCGGCCGGGTAGATGTTCTCGCCGCCCGAGATGATCATGTCCTTGATGCGGTCGTGAATGAAAAGATACTCGCCGCGCAGGTAGCCTGCGTCGCCGCTGCGAAACCACCCGCCGTCTTGCGGATGGCCTTCGGGAAAAGCATCCGTCGTGGCCTTCGGATTGTTCCAGTAGCCTTTCATGTTCTGCCGGCTGCGGATCCATACTTCGCCGACTTCGCCTTCGGGCAGGGTTTTTCCGGAAGCATCGACGATGCGCAGTTCCACCCCGGGCAGCGCCTTGCCCGCCGAGCGCAGCAAATGCGCGCGCGGACTGTCGGGCGCATGGTCTTGCGCCGGCAGGAACGTGACTGCGCCGGTCGTCTCCGTGAGCCCGTACACCTGCAGGAAGCCGCAGCCGAACACGCGCATTGCGTCGAGCAGGACTTTCTCGCTGATCGGCGCGGCGCCGTAGGCGATCCGGTCGAGCGAAGCGTAATTGCCTTTGTCCGCGCCAGGCGTGTTGACGAGGACCATGATCATCGCGGGCACGAGGAACATGTGCGTTACGCCGTGCTCTGCGATCGCAGCGATTATTGTTTGCGGATCGAAGTCCGGCTGCAGCACGGTTTCGCCGCCCAGCAGGAATGTCAGCAGTGCAAGCTCAATGCCGGCGATGTGGAAAGAGGGGAGCGCGTTGAACATCACCGACTTCCCCGGCCGGAATCCCCACACGTCGCGAAACAGCGTCTGCGGCAGGAGAAGGTTGGCGTGGGTCAGTTCCACCCCCTTGGGCAATCCGGTCGTGCCCGAGGAGTAAAGCTGCAGCGCGGTGTCCCCCGGCAAAGGCTGGTGCTGCTTTTCCAGTGGCTCGAAGCCCGCGAACCAGGCGTGGAAACCCCGATGGCCGCCCTCGTCGCGGTCGGTCACGAAGAGGGCCTCGGGATGGCGCCCTTTTTGCACCGCCTGCAGAAAAGCCGTGTCGGCCATCAGGAAGCGCGCGCCTCCGTCCGTGACGATGAATTCGATCTCCGGCGCAGCCAGCCGCCAGTTCACCGGCATGAACACGGCGCCGACCTTGCACGCGGCCAGGGTGAGCAGGATGCACTCCGCGGTGTGCTTGGTGAGCGCCGCGACCCGGTCGCCGGGGCCGATGCCCAGGGATTTGAGGCCTTGTGCGATGCGATCCGACGCATCGCCGACCTCCCGCATCGTCCAGTTTCGCGTGAGCGTGCGGTAGGCGACTGCGTCAGGCCGCGCGGCGATGACTCTACGCACCACGGCGAGCAGGTTTTCGTCGGCCATGATCGTCTCCCGGTTTGCCAAAGTATCGCGCAGCCTCCGGGAAATTGCAGCCCAAATCGAACCCGGTTAGTCTCGCCGCATGGGGGAGGAGAGGAAGACGGCCGGCAAGGCTCCGGCAGCAAAGAAAGCGCGCAAGGCCGTGCCGGGCGCACGTCACCGGCACTCGGTCTACGTCATCGAGCTCAGTCCCGAAGTGCTGAACGAGGCGCGCTTTCGCAGGGCCAATCCGGATTACGATGTGACCAAGCCTTGCGTGTACGTGGGGATGACCGGGCTGACACCCGAGCGGCGTTTCGAGAACCATAAAAAGGGGGTCAAATCGAATCGTTATGCGCACCAGTACGGACTGCGCCTGT
Organism: Pseudomonadota bacterium; assembly: GCA_031380765.1. Taxonomy (GTDB): domain Bacteria; phylum Pseudomonadota; class Gammaproteobacteria; order Burkholderiales; family SG8-39; genus SZAS-79. The sequence continues at coordinate 2,269 of JANMXB010000463.1, forward strand.
TGCCCAGGCTGTACGTTTTCTACAACCCCATGCCCTACCGCGCGGCGCAGGACATGGAAATCGAACTCGCGATCGGCCTGCGCGAAGAAGGCTACGGCGTGTGGCAGGCTTGATCGAAAAATCCGGGAGGCGGGCATGAGCAGCACTGAAGAAGTTCTCTACGAAGTCCAGGACCGCGTGGCGGTGATCCGTCTCAACCGGCCGGAGTCCCTCAACGCTTTCACGGCCGCGATGGGCACCGGGCTGAGGAAGGCGATGGCAACCGCGGTGGCGGCTGGGTCCGTGCGGGTGATTGTGCTGACTGGCGCGGGGCGCGGATTCTGTGCCGGCGCGGACATGAAGCTCCTGCAGGGCATCAAGACTGGAGCCGCGAGCGCTTCGGGCGCGGCGGCAGACACAGAGCCGACTGCGGATTTCGCCTCCGAACTCGGACCGGATGTTTCCGGACACTACGGCGGTCGCTTCGGTTACCTGTTCAAGGCGAGCAAGCCCGTCATCGCGGCCATCAATGGCCCCGCCGCCGGCCTTGGGTTCGTGCTTGCCCTGTACGCCGACATCCGGTTTGCGGGAAGCGATGCGAAATTCACCACGTCGTTCGGGCAACGCGGACTGATCGCGGAACACGGCGTGAGCTGGCTGCTGCCGCGCCTCGTGGGCCCGGCGCATGCGCTCGACCTGCTCCTCTCGGCGCGCAAGTTCGGCGCCGCCGAGGCCGAGAAGATCGGCCTCGTGAACAAGGTGTTTGCGCAGGCGACATTCATGGACGAGGTCATGGCCTATGCGCGCACGATGGCCGATACCGTGTCGCCGCGCTCCACCGCGGTCATCAAGGCGCAGGTCTGGAAGGCGCCTTTCCAGGACTTCGATGCGGCACTTGCGGTGGCCAACAGCGAAATGCAGAAGAGTTTCGCCAGTGAGGATTTCAAGGAAGGGGTGGCGCACTACGTCGAGAAGCGGGCACCGGCTTTCAAGGGCCGTTAGCGCCATGGCGGGTTACCTGCGGCTGCGCCAGATCTGCCTGGTCACGTCCGACCTTGCGCGCGAAGCCGGCCGGATCAAGGAAATTTTCGGGCTCGAGGAGTGCTATCGCGACCCGAACGTCGCGCGCTATGGTCTCGAGAATGTGATTCTTCCCGTGGGGACGGATTTCATCGAGATCGTTGCCCCGACGCGCGAAGGCACGGCCGCCGGCCGGTTCCTCACGCGCCACGCCGGGCGCCACGGCTACATGATCATCATGGATTGCGACGACCCGATGCAACGGCAGGCGCATTGCGAAGTGCTTGGCGTGCGCACGGCCAACCTGATCCGCCACGGCGGCTACCTCGGCGTGCAGTTGCATCCCAAGGACACCGGCGGGGCGATGATCGAATTCAACCGCACCGAGGATGGGGCGGATCCCGGTGGGCCATACGCACCCGCGGGCGCAGACTGGAAAAAGGCCGTCCGCCAGCAGGTGACCCAGCGGCTGCTCGCGGCGCAGATCGAATGCCCCGACGCCGCCGAATTTGCGTCACGCTGGGGCGAGATCGTGCAAAGACCCGTGCAGGCTCTACCCAAGGGACGGTTTCGAATTGCCCTCGACACGGGCGCCCTCGTATTCCTGCCCTCCGACAGCGCGCACGCTGTGTTGGCGGGAATAGAACTGCAGGTTGCCAGCCGCGCACGCGTAATGCGCGCGGCGCAGGCGCTCGGCTGCATCGGTCCGGGCGGGGCGCTCACTGTGTGCGGCATCCGCGTTCGTCTTACCGAAGAAAGCTAGACCATGGTCACGCGAGCGCCATTCACCCATGCCGAGCTGTCCCGCCTCATCGATCCGCGCACTATCGCGATCGTTGGCATGTCGCCACGGCCGGGCGCATTCGGCATGCGTTCTTTCGAGAACCTGCAGCATTTCGCGGGCGAGATTTATTTCGTCAACGGCAAGTACGACCGGATTGCGGAGCGTCCCGCGTACGCGTCGCTGTCCGCCTTGCCCGCGCCGCCCGACTGCGTCGTGCTGGTGGTGCCCAAGGTTGGAGTGGAGGCGCTTCTCATGGAGGCGGCCGAAGTGGGCGCGGGCGGCGTCATCGTCTATGCCTCGGCCTACGGCGAAATGGGCGAAGGCGAAGGCCAGGCCGCGCAGGACCGCATAGCCGCGATTGCGCGCGACCGAAAACTCCGCGTCCTCGGGCCCAACTGCATCGGCCTGGTGAACAACATCACGCGCGCGGGCATGACGTTCATGCCCGATTACGGCAGGATGCCGCACCGCGTGGGACCGGTCGCCATCGTCAGCCAGTCGGGCGCGCTTGGCTACGCGCTCCTGCAGGCTGCCGAACGCGGGCGCGGTTTTTCGCATTTCATCTCCGCCGGCAACTCGTGCGACATCGACGTGGCCGATCTGATCGCGTACCTCGCCGACGATCCGGGATGCGCTTCGATCATCTGCGTGTTCGAGGGCGTGCGCGATGCCCAAAAACTGCTCGCGGCGGCCGGGCGCGCGCGGCAAGCAGGCAAGGCGGTGGTGGTTTACAAGCTCGGGGCGAGCGAATCGGGCGCGCTGGCCGCACGCTCGCATACCGGGGCGCTCGCGAGTTCCCACGCCGCGATGCTGGCTCTCTTCGAGCGTGCCGGCTTCGTGGTGGTGGACGATTTCGAAGCCCTGGTCGAAATGGCGCATTTTCTCGCGTGCGCCGGCCGGCCTTCGGCACGCGGCGTCGCGGTGGTTTCGGGCTCGGGTGGCGCGGGTGTGATCGCAGCGGACAAGGCGGAAAAATACGGCGTGCCGATGCCGCAACCGCTCGAGGCGACGACCAAGGTGCTGCGGACCATCGTTCCGGCTTTCGGCGCGGCGCGCAATCCCTGCGATCCCACCGGCCAGGTGCTGAACATTCCGGAGTCGTTCACCCTGTGCATTTCCGCGCTCCTCGAGGATCCCCAGTACGGGGCGCTGGTGCTGCCGCAAAGCCTTTCGCACCCGGAAGTGACCATCGAGCGCTACGCCCAGATCCGGGCGCTGGCGGACAAGTACGGCAAGCCGATCCTCATCGCCTGGCTGACCGAGTGGTTGCAGGGGCCGGGTGCGGAGTTGTTCGAATCCGACGAGCGTCTGTCCCTGTTTCGTTCGATGGACCGCTGCTTTGCGGCACTCGCTGCATGGCATGCGCACGCCGACCGTCCGGCTGCGGACTTCGACAGACCTTCCCGGCTTTCGGCGCACGGGGCGAAAACCAAAGCCGAAGAAACACTCCGTGATGCGCAAGGAGTGCTGTCCGAGCGGGAGGCCAAGCGGGTTCTTGCCGCATACGGCGTGCCTGTCGTTCCGGACAGGCTCACCGGCAGCGCGGATGAGGCGGTGGCCGCGGCTGCAGGATTCGGGTATCCGGTGGCGTTGAAAATCGAGGCTCCGGCAATTGCGCACAAGACCGAAGCGGGCGGTGTGCGCCTCGGTCTTGCCGATGACGCCAGCGTTCGGTTGGCCTACGCGGAGATCGTGGCCAACGCGAAGCGGGTCGCCTGCGCGATTGCCGGCGTGCTCGTGCAGCCCATGGCGCGGCCCGGGGTCGAAGTGATTCTCGGCGCGCGGGTCGATCCCGTCACGGGCCCGGTCGTCCTGGTGGGCCTTGGCGGAGTAATGGTCGAGTTGCTGCGCGATACCGTGCTGGCGTTGGCGCCGGTATCGATCGAAGAAGCCAAGGCGATGCTTGCGCGATTGAAGGGCTATCGCCTGCTTAGCGGATTTCGCGGCCGCGCGCCGGTGGACATCAATGCGCTTGCCGAAGCGATCGCGAGATTTTCGGAGCTTGCCGCCGACCTGGCCGATAGCGTGTCCGAGATCGACGTGAATCCGCTCATCGCGCGCCCCGACGGCGTGCTTGCGGTGGACGCGCTTGTCACCCGGTGATTCGGGCTATCGGCTGCCGCGCACCTTGCGCACTTGTGCGGTATAGGCCGCGAGGATCTCGCGGTTGAAGACGCCGCTGAAATTGTCTTCCATTTCGCGCGCAAGCTGCTCGTGCTGCGCGACCGAGATGTCCCACAACTTCGATTTGCGCGTGAGGTTGAGACCGCCCAGGTTTACGCCGTGCTCGCGCTCGATTTTCTTCGGGTCGATCCTGAGCAGAGCAGTCGTGACGGCTGCGCGCATGCCGGCGATCAGCGCAACCTGATGCGCGCGCAGATCGGCGCAGGCATCGCTCAACGCCTGCACCGGGTCGGAATCGCCGATGGCCGGACGCCGCGGGTCGAAAAGAAAGGCAATCACCTCCGCCGGGCTCGCCATGGAAGTGAGAGGATTGTCGCCCTCGGCGTCATCAGGCTCCGCGCCGAGCTCCCTGCGCGCCTCCGCTCGAGCGAGGAGCAGCATCATCACGCCCTCGACTGCCGCGCGGACCATGACGCCGGTGCTGCGCAAGAAAGATTCGGCATCGGCAACCGGGAGGTCGGCGAGCCCGGCGCCTTCGAGGAATGCCTGCACCGCGCGCTCGTTCGCGGTTGCCGCGGCGGCCGGCGCTGCGCGCGGCCCGATTTCGGGGGCGGGCGGCGGTGCCGTCGGCGGGCCCGGAGGCCGCACATAGGTGAGATCTTCGGAGAACCCTTCTTCCACTTCGGGGGCCGGCGGCGGCGCGGACGTTACGGAGGTTTCTTCCTCTGCGAACGCATCCGAAAGGTCGAAGTCGATCCCGGCAGGTGGTTCCCCTGCCGCGGGCGGTTCCACTGTTTTTTGCGGACCCGTTTCCTCCGCCGGCCGGCGGCGGAAGTTGGTCATGTCCTCCTCGGTAGTTTCGTCCGCGCCGCGGGAGGGTTCCGTCGAAGAGCTGCGCCCTGACGCAGGCTTCCCCCACATTGGCGGTATGTAGGTCACCTCGTCGTCCGCAAACGCGGTATCGGGCAAGGTCGTCTTGACTGCCGGTGGCGGTGCGGCGGGCGGCGGTGGCGGGACAACTGTCTTGACCGGAGGAACATAGGTCGCTTCTTCCGCGTCGGCCGCGCTGGCGGACGGGGGGAGGGGCGGGGTGGGCGGCGCAGCCTTTGGAGGCGGCACAACCGGGACCGCCGGCTTGGGCGGCGGAATGTAAGTCGCTTCCGGATTATCAGCCGCGCTGTCGGGCAGTTCTGCCGCTGGCGCCGGAGCTCTGGAAGGAAAGTCCGATCGACGCGCTACGTAGGTGATGTCCTCCGGTCTTTCGACAGCGTGCTTGGGCGGTTCCACCCGGGCCGGCGGGGGCGGCGGCACCCGGGCTTCGACGATTTCAAGCTTGTACAGTCCGATCGATATGTGATCGCCGTCGGCCAGAACGGCCCGCTCGCCGAACATCAAGCGCTTGCCGTTGACGATGACCGGATTGACCTTGGAGACCACCTTCAGCCAGTAGGCGCCGTCCTGCTCCTCGAACTCGGCATGCGCGCGCGAGACGTGCTTTTGCGTGTCCTCGAGCGTGACCGTGGATTCCTTGTCGCGGCCGATGGTGATGCGCTTGTCGTGCAGCGTATGGCTCGACACCGGCTTGAACCGTCCTCCGGCGCTGATGGATATGTTGACCTTGATCGGCATCGTGTCTTTTCGTGCGCTCCGCTTTTCGCTGCCCCGTCGAGGGCCGGCCTGCCTCCGGTCGGGTACGGCAGTGTATCGCTACTGTCCGCAATTGCGCACGGCAGGGCCTTGCCTGCAAACACTACGCCATTCGAAGGCGAGGCAGGCCTTCCGACCCGTTTAAGGAAAGGGAGCGACCGTCGGACTCGATTGATTCCCCGTTGTTTGGGGCGGACCGTGGCGTAAAATTCGGCTCTCGATCCAGTAGGACCGGTCGCACTGCATCCTTTTCCCGTGAAACCCCGACACAAACGAATGGCATTCATCGGCGCCGGCCTGGCGGTACTCGCTGCGGCCGCGGGGCTCGTCCTGAACGCGTTTCAGGGTAATCTGGTGTTTTTCTTCAGCCCGACCCAGGTCGTCGCGAAAGAAGCGCCACTGGAGCGCGCATTCCGTATCGGCGGCATGGTTGAGAGTGGCAGCCTGAAGCGCCAAAACGACGGATTGACCGTGCGCTTCAACGTGACTGACACAGCCAAGACGATCCCGGTCGTTTATACGGGCATTCTTCCCGACCTGTTCAAGGAAGGCAAAGGCGTGGTGGCGCAGGGGCGGCTTGGACCGGACGGAGTCTTTCACGCCACCGACGTCCTGGCCAAGCACGACGAAAACTACATGCCGCCGGAGGCGGGTCACGCCATCGAGCAGGCGCAAAAGGCGCAAAAGAGCGTTTCCGCGAAGTAGCAGGCGCATCGGCATCGCAAATCAGAGGCTCCCTTGATTCCTGAAATCGGACAGCTTTCGCTCATTCTTGCGCTAATGCTCGCCGTGGTGCAGTCCGTGTTCCCCATCGTCGGCGCGGCGCGCGGCATGCAGACCTGGATGGACGTTGCGCGCCCCGCGGCGAGGGGGCAGTTTGTATTTGTCGCGCTCGCGTTCCTATGCCTTGGATGGTCGTTCGGGAGCAACGATTTCTCGGTCCTGAACGTGGCCGCGAATTCGAATTCGCAGCTGCCTTTGCAATACCGGATCGCCGCCACCTGGGGTTCGCACGAAGGCTCGATCCTGCTATGGGTGCTGATGCTGGGTGTGTGGACGGCTGCGGTAACGGTGTTCAGCCGCCACCTGCCTGCCGAGGTCGTAGCCCGGGTTCTCGGCGTGATGGGCCTGGTCAGTTCGGGGTTTCTGCTGTTCATGCTGCTCACATCGAACCCGTTCACGCGATTGCTGCCGGCTGCGCAAGACGGGCGCGACCTCAATCCGCTGCTGCAGGACCCCGGCATGGTCATCCATCCGCCGATGCTCTACATGGGTTATGTCGGGTTCTCCGTTGCGTTCGCTTTCGCGATCGCGGCCCTGCTAGGCGGCAGGCTCGACGCGACGTGGGCGCGCTGGTCGCGTCCCTGGACGATTCTCGCCTGGTGTTTCCTGACCTGCGGCATCGCGCTCGGCAGCGGCTGGGCCTACTACGAGCTTGGTTGGGGAGGCTGGTGGTTCTGGGATCCGGTCGAAAATGCCTCGTTTATGCCCTGGCTGGTCGGCACCGCCCTTCTGCACTCGCTTGCCGTGACCGAGAAGCGCGGCGGATTCCGGAGCTGGACGGTATTGCTCGCGATCTGCGCGTTCAGCCTGAGCCTGCTCGGCACGTTCCTCGTGCGCTCCGGGGTGCTGACCTCGGTTCATGCGTTTGCCACCGACCCCAAGCGGGGCGTCTTCATCCTCGCGTTCCTTGTAATCGTCATCGGCGGGTCGCTTGCGCTGTTTGCATGGCGCGCGCCGCGGGTGGGGCACGGCGGATCGTTCGAGCCGGTATCGCGCGAATCGATGCTGCTGACCAACAACGTGTTCCTGGTTGTCGCCGCGGGTTCGGTATTGCTGGGCACCCTTTACCCGTTGTTTCTCGACGCGCTGAACCTGGGCAAGATTTCGGTCGGACCACCGTACTTCGAAGCCGTTTTCGTGCCGCTGATGACGCCCGCCCTGTTCCTGATGGGCGTCGGGCCGCTGGCGCGCTGGAAGGAAGCGAGCCTCACCGAGATTGCGGTTCGCCTTCGCTGGGCGCTCGCGGTAAGCGTTGTGTCCGCGCTGCTCGTGCCGCTGGCCACCGCTGGCTGGAACGTTGCGCAGTGGCCTCCGCTCGTGAGTTTCGGTCTTGCGATCGCCTTCTGGATCCTGGCCGCAAGCGCGGTGAACCTGAAGGAGCGGCTCGGCAGGATGCCCGGAGGCCTGGGCGCGAAGATCGCGTCCCAGCCGACGGGCTACTACGGCATGCTGCTCGCCCATTGCGGAGTGGCGGTCTTCATCATCGGCGTAACGCTCGTCAGGGGCTACGAAGTCGAACGTGACGTACGCATGGCGATAGGCGATACGGTTGTCGTCGGCGGCTACACTTTCAGATTCGATGGCGCCCAGAACGTCAAAGGGCCGAACTACCGGGCCGCGCGTGGAATGGTGAGCGTCAGCCGCGACGGCAGGGACGTGACGGTTCTCAGGCCCGAGAAGAGGGCTTACAACGTTAGCAACATGCCGATGACGGAAGCCGACATCGACACCGGCCTGTTCGCAGACCTGTACGTATCGCTGGGCGAGCCTGTCGACAATGGCGCGTGGAGCGTGCGGATCTACTTCAAGCCGTTCATCAGCTGGATCTGGGGAGGCTGCGCGATCATGGCCCTGGGCGGATTGCTCGCGCTCGCCGATCGCCGCTACCGGAGGGTAATGCGGCGCGAGGAGCAGGTTGTTCCGGCCGGCCCCCCGGTTCCTGGCCCACAGACCGGACACCGCGAGGCGCTCGAAGCATGAACCGTTTTGTCTTTCCGCTCGGCGTGTTTGCCGTGTTGGTGGCTTTCCTGGCGATCGGCCTGACGCTGAATCCGCGCGAAGTACCCTCGCCGCTGGTCGACAAGCCGGTGCCTCCTTTCAGGCTTGCCCAATTGGAGCAGCCGGAACTGCAGTTCTCCCAGAAGGACATGCAGGGGCAGGTTTGGCTGCTTAACGTCTGGGCTTCCTGGTGCGTTTCGTGCCGCGACGAGCATCCGGTGCTCGTGGAGCTGGCGCGCAACCGGATCGTTCCGGTCGTGGGGTTGAATTACAAGGACAAGCCGGTGGAAGCCAAGGCGTGGCTGAAGCAATTTGGCGATCCTTATTTGCTCAGTGTCACGGACCACGATGGCCGGGTGGGCATCGACTATGGCGTGTATGGAGTGCCCGAGACGTTTGTGATCGATCGTGCCGGGGTCATCCGCTACAAGCAGATCGGTCCGCTAACGCGCGAGGCGCTCGAGTCGAAAATCCTGCCGCTCGTGCGCCGGCTGCAGAAGTCGTGAGGGTCTTCGCCATTCTCGTGTTGGCGCTTGCCCCGCTCGGCCTGTGGGCCGCCGAAGCCGTGCCCACCGAACTTGACCGGGTCCAGCAAAAGCGCGCGGTCGAGCTCTCGGAGAACCTGCGCTGCCTGGTGTGCCAGAACCAGACCATTGCGGATTCCAACGCCGAGCTGGCCCAGGACCTTCGGCGCCAGGTGCGTGAACAAATCGCGCAGGGTCGCAGCGACAAGGAAATTGTCGCTTTCATGGTGCAACGCTATGGCGACTTCGTCCTTTACAACCCGCCTGTGAAGGCAACCACGCTTTTGCTTTGGTTCGGTCCCGGACTGTTGCTGCTCGCCGGCATCGCCCTGCTGTTGCGCAACGTCCGCGTGCGCAGGCGCGCCGCCGAACCGGCGCAACTGAGTCCCGAAGAACACGAGCGCGCAAGCGGCCTGCTGGGCGACAGGACCGGAAAGGACCGCGCATGAACGGCTTCATCGTCATCGGCGCCGCAATGTGCGTGATGGCGCTGCTGTGCGTGGTGGTACCGCTCGCCCGTCAGCGCAGGCCGCAGGACGCGGCCGCCGGGGTCGTGCAGACGAATCTGTCCATTCTGCGCGACCAGCTTGCCGAACTTCAGGCGGACCTGTCTCGCGGAACGATCTCGGCAGGGCAGTATTCGGTCGCGCGCGCCGAACTGGAGCGTCGAGCGCTTGAGGAAGCGGCCGCCACGCGTAGCGTCGGCCCATCCACCCAACGTGGGGCGCGATGGGCACCCATAGCCCTCGGCGTCGCCATTCCTTTGGCTGCATTCTCGATGTACGCGTGGATAGGCGAGCCCGCGGGACTGCGGCGCGAAGCGGTAGCCGCCGAACGGCCTGTGGGACCCGCGGAAATCGAGAAGATGGTGGCGGGCCTGGCGCAACGGCTCGAGAAAAACCCGGACGATCCGCGCGGCTGGACGATGCTGGCGCGTTCGTACTACGTAATGCGGCGGATGCCGGAAGCGGCGGCCGCCTATGCAAAGGCCGCGGAGAAGATCAAGGACGACGCCGATTTGTATGCCGACTACGCCGACGCACTTGCCATGAGCCAGGGCCGGCGCATCGATGGCGCCCCGCTGAAACTGGTAATGCAGGCACTCGCGATCGATCCCGTTCAGCCAAAAGCCCTGGCGATGGCGGGGACCGAGTCTTTCAACCGCAAGGACTACCCGGGCGCGCTCGGGTACTGGGAGAAGTTGCTTCCGCTGCTTCCACCGCAATCGGAGATGGCGAAGTCCGTCGCAGACGGAATTGCGCAAGCGCGCGAATTGGGGAAGATAAGGTCCGTTCAGACAGCGGTTGCGCCGACAAAACAGGCACCGAAGCCCGCTTCGGGCACCGCCTTGGCCGGCAGCGTAAGCGGACGGGTAACGCTGAGTCCAGTGCTCGCTGCCAAAGCTGGTCCGCAGGACACGCTGTTCATAGTTGCGCGCGCCCTGAACGGACCGCGCATTCCCCTTGCGGTGCTGCGCCGGCGCGTGGCGGACCTGCCGATCGACTTTGCCCTGGATGACACACGGGCGATGAGTCCGGAGTTGAAGCTGTCTGCCTTCTCCGATGTGATCGTGACCGCGCGGATCTCGAAGTCGGGCAATGCGATTTCCCAGCCAGGAGACCTTCAGGGCGCCAGCCCGCCAGTAAAGGTCGGCGCAAGCGGCCTCGCCATCGTCATCGACAGCGTGGTGCCCTAGGAATTCTGCGTTTCACGCCGCGCAGCGCGATGACGCGCAACCAGCACGACGATTTCCATGCCGATGACCGCGGCTGTCACCAGATAGGCTCCCCACACGTAAAAGCCGTATCCGCCCATCGCGGCGAACTCGGCCAGGCTTGCCCACTTCATGGCGTTGCCCCGAGGAATTGCCTTGCCCATTCGGCGCTGCGCTCGCGCTCGAGAATGATCGAGCGCACGCGCATGAGGACCGCCGCAATCGAATACATCCAGAACGCCAGCGCGAAGAGCAGCATGCCGGCAAGCATGGTCGCCGCCATGCTGGGGCTTTTGGTGAAGCTCACGGATGCGCCCTGCTGCAGCGTATTCCACCAGTGCACCGAAAAATAGATGATTGGAACGTTGACTACGCCCACCAGTGCAACTACGGCGCCGGCCTTGTCGGCGCGGCGCGTATCGTCGATGGCCGCCTGCAGCGAAATGAATCCAAGATAAAGGAACAGGAGGATCAGCTCGGAGGTAAGCCTGGCATCCCAGACCCACCATGTTCCCCACGTGGGCTTGCCCCAGAACGATCCGGTCCAAAGCGCGATGAAAGTCATGAGGGCGCCGGTGGGGGCAATTGCGCTGGCCATCATGGAGGACAGGCGCGTGTTGAACGCGAGTCCGAATCCCGCCCAGAAAGCCATCATCAAATACAGGAACATCGACATCCATGCCGCGGCGACATGAACGTAAATGATCCTGTAGGCCTCGCCCTGCTGCGCATCGGTTGGCGCGACGAAGAATCCGATGTAGAGCCCGGCACAGGCAAGAACGAGTGCGGCCGCAAGAAACCAGGGAACCATCCTTCCGGCAAGCGGATAGAAAGCCGATGGAGAGGAGTACTTGAACCAGTTGATGCTGCGCATGTGTGGTCTTGGAGAGTGGTCTTCGCGTCCGGCTATTCGAGAGCGATTCTAATTGCGACGGACGCCACCCAGGGTCCGAAAAGGACGCTGGGCAGCAAGTACGCGCCGAGAAGCGACAGGTGGGGGGCCGGACTCAATCCCGAAGCGACAGCGTCCACCGCACCGGCACCGAAGATGAGAACCGGCACGCACAGAGGAAGGACGATCAGGGGGACGAGGACGCCACTCGATCGCAGCCCCAGTGTGAGGGCCGCACCCACCGCGCCCAGCAGGCTGAGGATCGGAGTGCCCAGTAAAAGCGATACGACCAGCATTGCGACTGCGTCTTCCTCCAGGCCGAACTGGAGTCCCAACAGGGGTGCAATCAGCACGAGCGGGAATCCGGAGACAAGCCAGTGCGCGAATATTTTTCCCGCCAGCAGGACGCCAAGCGGGTGGGGCGTAAGGACAAGCTGTTCCAAAGTGCCATCGGCGTGATCGGCCGCAAACAGGCGTGCGAGCGCAAGCATCGAAGCCAGCAGCGCCGCGACCCAGACGACACCCGGGGCAATGGCCCGCAGCAAAGCCGTCTCGGGGCCGATGCCCAGCGGAAACAGGCTCACCACAACGGCAAAGAAAAATAGCGTATTGGCCGCATCGAACTTGTTGCGCATCACGACTAGCAGTTCGCGGGCCACTACGTAACGCACCGCCGCGAGCATCGACCGGATCATGACTTGAGCTCGATGCTCTGAATGGCGTGAGCCGCGATTGCGACTTCCTGATGGCTCGTCAGCAGGACCAGGCCGCCGCGCTCGAGGTGCTCTTCAATCACCAGCCTCACGGCTTCGATTCCGCCAGCATCGAGGGCCGCAAACGGCTCGTCGAGGATCCAGACGGCGCGCGTCGCGCTGAGCCGCAAGCGTGCCAGGGCCAGCCGGCGCTTCTGACCTTGGGAAAGAAACTTGCACGGCAGGTGTGCGAGCCCGTCGACGGCAAATTCGCGAAGCGCTGCGCCGATGAGGGCTTGCGTTGCGGGCACCCCGGCAAGGCGCGCGCAGAAGCGCAGATTCTCGCCGGCTTTCAGCTCATCCTTGACCGCGTTCAGATGACCGAAGTACGCAAGGTGCTGGTGGTACTCCTCGTCAAGCGCATGGATGCGTCGTCCGTTCCATTCGATGCTCCCGGCAGCAGGCTGAAGCAGGCCGCAGACGATGCGTAACAGACTTGTTTTGCCGCTGCCATTGGGCCCGCGCACCTGAAGCAGGCCGCCGTTGGCGAGGTCGAACGCAACGCCGTCAAACACGCGCCGATTCCCCCGCACGCACTGGAGCCCGCTTGCGTGGAGTGCGGAGCGAGCAAGCGGCGCGCTCATTTATTCTTCATCCGGCAGCCATGCTTTTTGTCCTGAAGTCGAGGCGCACTCTACAGGATTGGTCCCGGACGCTGCCCATGGCGGGACGGCAAAACGCTCTGTTGTTAAAACGCAACAATCGCGGTTCGCTTGCAGCGTAAGGAGGGCATTGCCGCTTGTAGAGGCGGCGCTTTGCGGATACCCTGACGTGCGTCAGGCGATCCTCGCAATTTTATGAGATACTCGTTGTAAGATTAAGAAAACAAAAGATATTCGGTGCCACTACTCCTTTTGGAGGACATCTCAGCAAGAGCACTTCTTATCTTCGACGCCGGTCAGGGTACAGGCGGAGAGATTTCCGGTATGCAGAAGGCGCGATGCTAGAATTCGCGTTCGGTTCAGGGGGCGCACTGATGTGCGGTAAGAAGCAAGAACAACAATCGGCGAAGCGTCGAAAGCTTCGAACGTCTAGCCTCACGTTGGCTGCGCTGGCATGGTCAATTGCCGGACCGCACGCCGCGTTCGGGCAGTCTGCACCGCAGGTCGCTCAACTGCGCCCCGACGCCGGACAAATTCTCGAGCAGCAACGCGACCGGGTCCCGCCGCCTGCCCGTCCCGACCGGGAAGTCATGCCGCGCGAGGAACAGCCCCGGCCTGCGATGCGCGGCTCGGCATCGCTGAAAGTCACGGTCAAGCAATTCCACATTTCGGGCAACCGAATCTACTCCGAGGCTGAGCTGCAGCCGGCGCTGAAGGATTCCATCGGCAAGGAACTCGACTTCGAAGGGCTGACCGAAGCGGCAAACAGCGTTCGCGCGTTCTACCGCGCAAATGGCTACTTCCTCGCCCAAGCCTACTTGCCAGCGCAGCAGATCAAGGACGGCGTGGTCGAGATCGCAATCCTGGAGGGGCGACTTGGCACCGTCGAGCTCAAACCGGATCCTGCCTCGCGCCTGCGCCCCGACTTTGCGCGCGGCATCCTGGACCAGCACCTCAAAGAAGGCGATCCGATCACGGAGACGGGACTCGAGCGGCCGCTCTTGCTTCTGAGCGACCTGCCGAACGTCGTGGTGAGCTCCGAGATCGGACCCAGTACCCGGGCCATCGGTGCCGCCGACTTGCGCGTCAACGTGAAAGAGTCAGGCGGAATCATCTCGGGTTATGCGGACCTGGACAACGCGGGCAACCGGTTCACGGGGGAATGGCGCACGGGCGTCAACCTGAATGCCAACAACCTGAGCGGCTATGGCGACCAGCTATCGATGCGCGCCACGCTGACCAACGAGCGCATGAGTTTCGTGCGCGCCGCCATTTCGGCGCCCGTGGCCTATAGCGGCACGCGGGCCGGCATCAGTGTGGCCCAGTTCAGCTACAGCCTGCAAAAGGATTTCTCCGCGATCGGTGCGCACGGCGAAGGCACTGTGACCAGCTTTTATGCGCTGCATCCGTTTATCCGTACCCGAAATGCCAACCTCATCGGGCAGATCTCGTACGAAAACAAGATGCTCAAAGACCGCATCGATACGACGAACAGCATCGAAGACCGCAAGATCAATACCGTAAAGCTGGGCCTGGTCGGTGACCTGCGTGATCGCATTTTTGGCGGCGCGCTCAACTCGTTCTCGGTCTCCTACACCGATGGGACTCTCGGCCTGAATCCGATCGCGGTCGCCATCGCCGACCAGGGTGTGACCGGCCTGAAGACGCAGGGTAAGTTCTCCAAGGCAAACTTCGACATGCGCCGTCTTCAGTTGATCAGCGAGAACATAAACCTGCTCGTTGCGCTGAGCGGGCAGTTCGCCGACAAGAACCTCGCCTCCGCGGAGAAAATGTCCCTGGGGGGCGCCAGCGGCGTACGCGCTTATCCCACCGGCCAGGGTATCGGCGACCAGGGTTTCCTGTTCAGCACCGAGCTGCGCTACAACGTGCCGAAATTCCAGCTCTGGTCAGGCGACGTCACGGTCATGGGCTTCTACGACGCGGGCCGGGTCAAGGTCAACACCAGCCCGCTGGTCACGTCGACCGCGCCGAACTTCATCGGGCTTTCCGCGCTCGGCGTCGGAATGTCGGTGGGCAAGGACAATGACTTCCTGCTCAAAACCACTCTGGCGTGGCGCGGCGAGAACGACACGCCGGATGCGGACACAGTCAGGCGCGAGCCGAGGGTTTGGGTACAAGCGATCAAATGGTTTTAAGGCCGCGGCGCGGCGTGAAAAAGTCAGGGCCGCAGTACGACAGAAGTCGCGCATTTTCACAATTCCCCGAGCCAGACTGAACACCCGGCGCGTCCTGCTGGTGCATACGGGCAACGATGTGGCCAAGATTGCCGGCTCGACCCCTGGGGCGGTCAAGTATGCGGATGCCAATGCGCGGGCGGTCGATACGGTGACGACGGCGGGCTTCACGGGTGCGCGCAATGTGTCGCTCATCAATGTGCCGCTCAATACGGTGACTCTGTCCGACACGGGGTTGACGAACGCCGTTGCGGTCACCGACACCAATACGATCGCGTTCACGACCGTGGTGCTGGGCGGCAACTTCACGGTCAACGCGCCAGCTATTGTTGCGCACGACACGACGAAGCTCGACGCCGCGGCGAGCGGCACCGGTACGTTGAACCGTACTGGCGGACTGATTTCGGTGAGCGACATCTCGTCGACCTTGAGCATAGGCACGACGGGATCGCTGCAAACGGATCGCAGGTGCCGGTAATTACGACAGTGACGGGGGTATCGGTTCCCGAAGGCTGCGGGCAAGAGGACGAAGACGAAACACCCTCCGAAAAGAACTGAGGGCGCCCGCCCTGGCTGAGTTCATCGCGCGCTCGGGAGCCCAGGCGGGGCCGGATGCGTGCTTCGGCTCCGGCTTCTAGAATGGTAGAACACCCGTCTTGGCGGGCTTTCGGGCCGGCCGGGCGCCGAGTGGCGGGATCGCGGTAACTTGGACATAATTCGTAAATGAATGAAACTGCCCAGGCTGCGGTGCTGTTTGTGGACGTGAGCGGAAGCACACGCCTCTACGAAAGCGCCGGGGACGCGGTTGCGCACGCCGCAATCGACAAGTGCATCACGATCTTCAAGGACAAGACCGCAGTCATCGGTGGTCGTGTCATCAAGACGATCGGTGACGAGGTGATGGCGACCTTTCCCGACGCGAGCTCGGCGGCGGGCGCCGCGATCGAGATGCAAAACGCGATCGACGAGCTGCCGCCGGTTGCCAACACCAAGATTGGCGTGCGCATAGGGTTCCATTTCGGTCCGCTCGTGGAGCGCGACGGCGATGTGTTCGGCGACTCGGTCAACCTTGCGGCCAGGCTTGCCGGCCTGGCTTCCAAGGGTCAGATCATGACTTCGCGCGAAACCGTCGAACTCATGAGCCCCATCATGCGCTCGTCGTCGCGGCGCCTGTATTCGATCGAGGTGAAGGGCAAGGCGCAGGCCGTGGACCTTTACGAGATCCTCTGGCAGCAGACTGAAGACCAGACGACGCTCGCGACCAACCGTTCCATGGTCAAGCAGAAGCTGACCGCCTTGCGCCTCAAGTATCTCGATCAGGAAATCCTCCTGGAAGGTGCGCGCACCTCGCTTACCCTGGGACGCGACAAAGCGGGCGATCTCGTCATCATCGATCGCATGGCCTCGCGCCAGCACGGCAAGATCGAGCGCCGCCTGGACAAGTTCGTCCTCGCCGACCACAGCGCAAACGGAACGTACGTAACCGTCGAAGGCGACAGCGAGGTCGTTCTCAGGCGGGCCGAGTTCGCCTTGCGTGGTCATGGTTGGATAGCGTTCGGCCAGCCGCGGGCCAGCGCCACGGAAACCGTCGAATTCTTTTGCGAATAAGGCCGCGCTACGCCCTTTCGCGGGCCCTCATGGTGTTTCTGATGGTCGGCGAAGTTTTCTTTCTCCAGGCCCTGATAGCGAGTCAGGCGCGGGGGCAGGAGAGCAAGTCGATGCCTGCCCCGGCGGCAAA
Source organism: Pseudomonadota bacterium (assembly GCA_031380765.1). Taxonomy (GTDB): domain Bacteria; phylum Pseudomonadota; class Gammaproteobacteria; order Burkholderiales; family SG8-39; genus SZAS-79. The sequence continues at coordinate 19,021 of JANMXB010000463.1, forward strand.
ATCCGCCCCCCAAAAAGCACCCGCGGCACCCGCGGCGGCCGTCCCGGCCGAGTACGAAGTGGCCAAGGGCGATACGCTTTTCAGGATTGCCGGCAGGGTCCGCCATCAAGGGGTCACGCTCAATCAGATGGTTCTCGGGCTCTACCGGGCCAACCCCGAAGCGTTCCTCGATGGCAACATCAACCAGCTGATCGTTGGACGGGTCCTTAAGATACCCACGCTCGAAGCGGTAATGGCGGTGGACGCGGCACAGGCAAGCCAGCAGCTGAGGCAGCTCATCGCCAAGCCGGCCGCTCCGCCGGTGAAGGAAGCGCCGGCGCCCCTCAAGCCACGGCCCGAGCCGCCTTCAAAACCCGCCGCCAAGCCCGCATTGACCCCGCCACAGGCAGCGGAACGGTTCCAGGAAGGCCTCAGATTAGAGCGTGGCGGCGACTTGCAGGCTGCAATGACTGCCTATCTGGCTGCCGGGGAGTCCGGCGACGGACTGGCGCAGAAGCGGCTTGGTGATATCTACAACACGGGAAACGCGCTCGTCCGGCGCGACTACGAAACCGCTCTGAAGTGGTATCAGAAGGCACGCGCGCAGGGGATTGAGATACCCAAACCCATCACCAATCCTGGCGTTCGTACCAAGCCGTAGCCGTAGTCGTTCAGTTCAACGGCGCAGGTCAACGGCGGCGCCGGTTGCCCCGTTTGTTGGCGATGTCCCTGTCTTTCAATCGCCATCCTCCCGGAATTGCGCTGCATGTGGTGCGTCGCGGCCGGCGGCACGCGCAATGCTTTTTTGATGAGCGGGACCGCCTGGCATTCCTGGAAGGGTTGCGCGAGTACGCGGCGCGCTTCGAATGCGCTATCCACGCCTACGTGCTGATGGGAAACCACTTCCACCTGCTGCTTACCGCGTCGAATGACAGCGGCACCGCGCAACTCATGACCAGGCTGTGCGAGCGCCACGAACAGTCGATCCGCGAAACGCAGGACTGCCCAGCTGGTTTGTGGGAGGACGGCTTCGAAGCGTCATCGATCCACGTAAAAAGGCATTTCCTCGCCTGCATGCGCTACATTGAACTCAACCCGGTACGGGCGGGACTGGTCTCGCGGCCGGGCGCCTTTCGCTGGTCCAGCCACGGCGCAAACGCGCTGGGGCGGGAGAATCTGCTTGTTTCGCCGCACCCCTTTTACTATGCCCTGGGGCGCAGCGACGCCGAGCGCCAAAGGGCCTACCGGCGCCTGTTCGGCCCGCAGGTCATGCCGTCCGATCGAACACCAGGCGGGCCGCGCACAGGTCCTCGAGGGCCGTCCCGACCGACTTGAAAACGGTGACCTCCGCGGGCTGGCGCCGGCCCGCGTGACGTCCCGCGACCAAATCGGCCAACTCCGCGAGCACGTGATCACGCCCGATAACGCCGCTTGCGAGCGGCTGCACAAGGTCGCCGGCCTCCTTGAGCGCCCCGGCGAAAGTGTCGACGAACACTGAGGCCTTCAAAATCAGCTCGTCGTCGCTTTCGCGCATGTCGCGGGTAAAGGCCCCGACCAAATCGACATGCGTGCCAGCTTTTACGTACGCGCCGCGGACCAGGGGTTCGCGTGCCGTGGTTGCGCAAGTGACGATATCTGCCTCGGCCATGCCGGCCGCGAGATCGGCCGCGGATTGAGCCGGAATACCCTCGCTCCTGAGCGACCCAGCCACGGCATCCGCCCGGCCGGGAGAACGGCCCCACACCAGCACGCGCCGGAGCGTACGAACAGCGCAATGCGCCGAGGCCAGGTAAGGCGCCAAGGCTCCGGTACCCACCACCAGCACGCAGTCCGAGTCCGGGCGCGATAGGAAAGTGGAAGCCAGCGCCGAGGCGGCCGCGGTACGCCGCAGGGTAAGTGCCTCGCCGTCGATCAACGCGCGGGGATGGCCTGTCGCACCATCGAGCAGCACGTACAACGCCGAAACACTCGCCAGGCCGCGCTCCGGATTGCGCGGAAACACGGTGACAAGCTTCACCCCGAGGTCGAGACCGGCGCGCCACGCCGGCATCAGGAGTAGCCGGTCGCCTTCAGGAGTGACCGGGAAGCTCGAGCGCACTGGCGCCTCGGCCCCGGCCAGAAAGGCGTCACGTAAAGCATCGACAAGGGCGGGATAGGGCAGGGCCGCGTGCACTTCGGCAGCCGTAATATGGCGGATCGACGCAGCCATCGCTACTGACAAAAAATCCCGATAAGCCTAAGGTGCAAGCCGTTCTCCAGCCAAGTTACTGACATTCAGCGCGGGCGATCCGGCTCACAGCACGATCTCGCGCGCCGCGCCGCGTACGTCCATTTCGAATTCGAGGTCGACGACTGGCGGGCGCGTGTAGTTCCATACGATGCCCCCTGCCGCGGCGCCACGCGCAGCCAGGAGTTCGCCTACCAGGTGGCCGATGTTCTGCACCGTATACGCCTGGGTGGTGACCGCGTCCTTCCAGCCGAAGCCGAGGAGCTTCATGCGCCGCTCCATTTCGCCGATCACGAACAGAACTTTTTCGCGCAGGCCCTCCGGCGACGTATCGCCTGGCCGCACGATGCGCTCGCGGTACGACGGCCCGCTTTCCTTCGCGTCGCCACCGCCTGCCAGGACGAACGTCCGGCGCTTCGAATCCGGGGCCGGCACGGTATACGAGAACGCGTACATCGATGGACCCGCGGGCTTGTCGTACATAGGGCAAACGTTGGTACGCGCCACCGGATTCATCAGGGGATCGCCGTCCCTGTAGATCCCCCAGCGGGCAAGAGTCGTTACGTACAGCCTGTTGAAGTCGTAAAAGCCCTGGTCCGTAAACGGCGCAGGCGAACGCAGCTCGCATTGCGCGAAAGCGGCGGCGGGCCGTCCCAGCGACCGCAAATGGCCTTCGACCGCGACAAAAGCATCGGCCAATGGAAGGGGTTGCATGAAGCGTGCGCGTTCCAGCTCGTATCCCGGCTCGGCCGCGACGCCGCCTGAGTACTGGAACACGGCTTTGACATAGCGATAGCCACCGGCGGCAAAAACGGGGACCTCTGACATCGAAAACTCCTCGCGAACTGGAAGGTGAGGCAAAGGATGCAACCTCGCCCGCCGTCGCGCAAGGCTCGATTCGCCTCGATTTGCGCGCGCAGGCCGGGCGCCCGAGCAATCCCAAGCTTCGCTTTTTGTGCAAGAATCCGGCCGCAAGATCTGCTGCCCAAGTCGCGGCGGGCCGGCCGGTTCCCTGAGTCAAGACGCACGGCAATCTGGAGGAGGCAGCTCGATGGCAGTCGACATCGGCAATCTCGACACGTTTCCGAAACTGCTTGCGCATCACGCGCAGGTGCGCGGCGGTCTTCCCGCGATCCGCGAAAAAGACCTGGGCGTGTGGCAGACCTGGTCCTGGGGCCGGTTTGCGGCCGAAGTCCGGGACCTGGCTTGCGGCTTTGCGGCGCATGGCCTCGCCCGCGGCGCGCACCTTGCCATCGTTGGCGACAACCGCCCGCGCCTCTACGCGGCGATGTGCGCGGCCCAGTGCCTCGGTGCGATTCCGGTGCCGCTCTACCAGGACGCGGTCGCCGCCGAGATGGCGTTTCCGATCCGGAACGCCGACATTGGTTACGCGGTTGCCGAAGACCAGGAGCAGGTCGACAAGCTGCTGGAAATCCTGCCGCGGAGTCCCAGTCTCAAGCGCATTTATTTCGACGATCCGCGCGGTCTGCGCAACTATGCGCACGACGCCCTGATGAGCTATGAGCGGCTGCAGGAAATCGGCCGCGAGTTCGACACGACCAATCCGGGTTTTTTCGACGCCGAGGTCGCACGGGGCAGGGGGATCGATACCGCCGCCATGTTTTTCACTTCGGGCACCACCGGCAATCCGAAAGGCGTGGTCCTCACGCATATCGCGCTCATCGATCGCGCCCACGAGGCGGCGAAAATGGAGGGCCTCGGCGATTCGGATGTGGTGCTCGCCTACCTGCCGCCGGCCTGGATAGGACAGAACATTTTTTCCTATGCACAGCCTTTCGTGACCGGATACTGCATCTGCTGCCCCGAGTCCGCGGAAACCACCATGGCCGACATGCGCGAGATCGGGCCGACCTATTATGTCGCTCCGCCGCGCGTGCTCGAAGCCCTGCTCACGACCGTGTCGATCCGCATGGAAGATGCCGGGGCGATCAAGCGGAAGATGTACCTCTATTTCATGGAGGTGGCGCGCCGGGTCGGCGCGAAGCTCCTCGACGGCCAGGCCGTAGGCACTGACGATCGCCTTTTTTATCGCCTGGGCGACGTGCTCGTGTACGGCCCGCTGCGCAACGTGCTCGGCATGAGCCGGGTGCGCGTCGCTTATACCGCCGGTGAAGCGATCGGGCCCGACCTGTTCGTTTTCTATCGCTCGATCGGGATCAATCTCAAGCAGCTGTACGGGTCGACCGAGACATCGGTGTTTGTCTGCATCCAGCCCGACGGGCAGGTAAAGCCCGATACCGTTGGTCCGGCAGTCCCCGGGGTCGAGCTGAAGTTCACGCCGCAGCGGGAACTCCTGATCCGCTCCCCGGGCCTGTTCAAGGAGTACTACAAGAACCCGCAGGCGACCGCCGAGGCGAAGGACGCAGAGGGCTGGTTCCACACCGGCGACGCGGGATATTTTGACCCCGACGGACACCTCAAGATCATCGACCGCGTGAAAGACGTGGGCGCACTCACCGACGGAACCCTGTTCGCGCCGAAGTACCTGGAAAACAAGCTCAAGTTCTTTCCGTACATCCGCGAAGCCGTGGCTTTCGGCGACGGCCGCGACCGGGTTTGCGTGTTCATCAATTTCGACATGGAGGCAGTGGGCAACTGGGCCGAGCGGCACAACCTGCCCTATTCGGGCTATGTCGATCTCGCTTCGCGCGATGAGGTGTTCCAGCTCATAGCCGAGTGCATCGAGAAGGTGAATCTGGACCTGTCGGCGGATTCCGAGCTCGCAAACTCGCAGATCCACCGGTTCCTGATCCTGCACAAGGAGCTCGATGCCGACGACGGCGAACTTACGCGCACGAGGAAGGTGCGGCGCGGCTACATCGGCGAGCGCTACCAGCCGCTCGTCGAAGCGCTTTACGGCGGGCTGCGCACCGTCCACGTCGAAGCGCAGGTGAAGTACGAGGACGGACGCACCGGCAGCATTTCGGCCGAGCTGAAAATTCGCGACGCCAGGACTTTCCCGGCTGCAGCCGCGAAGCGGGCGGCATGAGCGGCGCGCGACACATCGGCGAGGTCATCCTCGCGGTCGAGAATGTGTCGCTCGCCTTTGGCGGCGTGAAAGCGCTCAGCGCCGTTTCGTTCGACGTTCGCGAGCACGAGGTGCGCGCGATCATCGGCCCGAACGGCGCGGGCAAGAGCTCGATGCTCAACGTCATCAACGGGGTGTATCACCCTCAGCAGGGGACCATCAGATTGCAGGGCCGCGAATTCCACGACATGGACCCGCACGAGGTGGCGCTGGCCGGCATTGCGCGCACCTTCCAGAACCTCGCGCTGTTCCGCGGCATGAGCGTGCTCGACAACATCATGACCGGCCGCAACCTGAGAATGCATTCCAACATCCTTCTGCAGGCACTGCGCATCGGGCCGGCCGCGAAGGAAGAGATCGTGCATCGCGAAGCGGTCGAGCGGATCATCGACTTCCTCGAGATCCAGGCGTGGCGCAAGACCCCGGTCGGCCGCCTGCCGTACGGCCTGCAAAAGCGCGTGGACCTCGGCCGTGCCCTTGCCATGGAGCCGAGCGTGCTGCTGCTCGACGAGCCGATGGCCGGCATGAACGTCGAGGAAAAGCAGGACATGTGCCGCTTCATCCTCGACGTCAACGACCATTTCGGCACCACGATCGTCCTGATCGAGCACGACATGGGCGTGGTCATGGATATTTCGGATCGGGTGGTCGTGCTCGATTACGGCCGCAAGATCGGCGACGGAACACCCGACGAAATCCGCGGCAATCAGGCGGTGATCGACGCCTACCTCGGCGTCAGCCACTGAAAGCCGTCGCCGCATGAAACAGCACATCGGCATCGTGGCGCTTGGCCTGGTCCTGCTGGCGGGGCTGGTAGCGCCGCTCGCCACGGGCGCAAGCGCGCCAGGTTTCTACACCGAAGTACTCCTCGGCGGGTTGATGGCCGGCGTGCTCTACTCGCTGGTGGCCCTGGGCATCGTGCTGATCTTCAAGGCTTCGGGCGTGTTCAATTTCGCGCAGGGCGCCATGGTGTTGTTCGCCGCGCTCGCGGTCGCGCGCATGGCCGAGAAGATGCCGCTGTGGGCGGCGGCGCTGCTTGCCATGGGCATCATGGTCCTGGTGGCGATCGTCATCGAGCGCCTGGTGTTGCGCCCGCTCGTGAACCAGGACGGCGTGGTGCTCCTCATGGCGACGCTCGGCGTGTCCTATTTTCTCGACGGCATCGGCCAGACACTCTGGGGCAGCGATATTTACGAAATCAACCTTGGCATCGCCAAAGAGCCGGTGATGATCCTCGATAACCTGTTCCAGGGGGGCATTCTCATCAACAAGGACGACGTGGCCTCGGCAATCGTTGCGGCCCTGCTCGTGGGAGCGCTCGCCTTGTTCTTCCAGAAGACCGCCACCGGCCGTGCGCTGCGCGCAGTCGCCGACGACCACCAGGCGGCGCAATCGATCGGGATACCGCTCAACCGCATCTGGATCATCGTCTGGTCGGTCGCGGGCATCGTCGCCCTGGTCGCCGGAATGGTGTGGGGCGCCAAGCTCGGCGTGCAGTTTTCGATTTCCCAGGTCGCCCTCAAGGCGCTGCCGGTAGTGATCCTTGGCGGCTTCACCTCGGTCCCGGGCGCCATCATCGGCGGCCTCATCATCGGCGTCGGCGAAAAAATGGCCGAAGTGTTCCTCGGACCACCGCTGGTCAAGGCTTTCGATCTGGCCGGCGGCGGCATCGAGAACTGGTTTGCCTACGTACTCGCCCTGTTGTTCCTCCTGGTCAGGCCGCAGGGCCTGTTCGGCGAAAAACTCATCGACAGGGTCTAGATGTTCTACCGCGAAAACGGCCAGTACAAGACCACTTACGGCGCCGACCAGCAGATGCTGCCGATCCTGCAGGACCGGATCTTCATGGGCGCATTGCTTGTGTTCGCCTTCCTGGCCGTGCCCTTTATCGCCAGCGACTACCTGTTCCTGTCGATCATCGTGCCCTTCCTGATTCTCACGGTCGCTGCGATCGGGCTCAACCTGCTGGTCGGTTACTGCGGTCAGATCTCGGTGGGTCACGCGGCTTTCATGTCGGTCGGCGCGTATGCCGCCTACAACCTCGTGTTGCGCGTTCCCCAGCTCAATTTCCTGGTCGTGCTGGTGATTGCAGGGGTGATCGCCGCGGCGGCCGGCATGCTGTTCGGGATCCCGAGCCTGCGCATCAAGGGTCTGTATCTTGCAGTAGCCACTCTTGCGGCGCAATTCTTCATGGATTGGTTGTTTGCACGGGTCAAGTGGTTCACCAACTACGCCCCGTCGGGCTCGGTTTCGACTGCCGCGATCGATCTTTTCGGCTGGAAGATCCAGACGCCGGTGGACAAGTACCTGTTCCTGCTGGCCGTGCTGGTGGTGGCCACGCTGGTTGCGAAAAATCTGGTGCGCAGCCATATCGGCCGCGAGTGGATGGCCATGCGCGACATGGACGTGGCCGCCGAGGTCATCGGCATCCGGCCCGTGTATGCCAAGCTCACGGCGTTTGCGGTGAGTTCCTTCTATTGCGGGGTGGCGGGGGCGCTGTGGGGTTTCGTGCACCTTGGCTCGTGGGAGCCGCTGGCGTTCAGCATCAACCTGTCCTTCAACCTGCTGTTCATGATCATCATCGGCGGGATGGGCTCGATCCTCGGCAGCTATTTCGGCGCGTTGTTCATCGTCGCCCTGCCGATCCTGCTCAACCAGGTGCCGGCGATGCTCGGCGCCCCGATTTCCACCGCGACGGCCTCGCACCTGGAAGTCATGATCTTCGGCGCCCTCATCATCTTCTTTCTGATCGTCGAGCCCAACGGCCTCGCCCGCCTGTGGGCGATCGGCAAGGAAAAGCTGCGGTTGTGGCCGTTTCCGCACTGATGTGCCAAGATTTCCGTATCCGCCGGGGGTATCCCGCCGGTGGCGTCGTTCAAAGGAGGAAGTGGAGATGAGACAAGCAACCCAAAGGAGGTTCCTGGCCGCAGCTGCCGGGGCGGTCGTTGCCCTCGCGGCCCTCGGCGCGAGCGCACCGGCCTATTCGCAGGCGAAGGAACAGTTCTTCCCGGTCCTCTCGTACCGCACCGGCCCGTATGCGCCCAACGGCGTGCCATTCGCCAACGGTTATGTGGATTACCTCAAGCTCGTGAATGCGCGCGACGGCGGCATCAACGGGGTCAAGATTACCTATGAGGAGTGCGAGACGGGGTATGCCACCGACCGCGGCGTGGAATGCTACGAGCGCCTGAAGGGAAAAGGCCCGACGGGTGCGACGCTGTTCCAGCCGCTTTCCACGGGAATCACTTTTGCGGTGACCGACAAGGCGCCGACCGACCGGATTCCCATCGTCACGGCCGGGTATGGCCGCGCCGATTCGGTGGACGGCACGATCTTCGGCTGGAATTTTCCGCTTGGTGGAACCTACTGGGACGCCGCCGACATCCTGATCCAGCATGTGGGCAAGAAGGAAGGCGGCGTCGACAAGCTCAAGGGCAAGAAGATCGCGCTCGTCTATCACGATTCTCCGTACGGCAAGGAGCCGATCACGCTCCTGCAGGAGCGCTCGAAGATGCACGGCTACGAGCTTTTGCTGTTGCCGGTCACGCATCCCGGCGTTGAGCAGAAAGCCACCTGGCTGCAGATTCGCCAGCAACGGCCGGACTACGTCTTCCTGTGGGGCTGGGGGGTGATGAACTCCACCTCCATCAAGGAGGCCGTCGCCACCGGTTATCCACGCGAGAAGATGTACGGTGTGTGGTGGGCGGGTGCCGAGCCCGACGTGACTCCCGCGGGCGACGGCGCGAAGGGTTACAACTCGCTCGTATTCCTCGCGCCGGCTGGCCAGGGCGCGGTGCACAAGGACATGATGAAGTATGTCTACGACAAGGGCCAGGGCACGGGCAAGAAGGAAGAAGTCGGCGAGGTGCTCTACAACCGCGGCATGGTGTCCGCGATGATGGGCGTCGAAGGCGTAAAGCGCGCGCAACTCAAGTATGGCAAGAAGCCGCTCAAAGGCGAGGAAGTCCGCTGGGGCCTCGAGAACCTTGCCATCGACGCCGGTGTGATCAAGAAGCTCGGTTTCGACGGCTTCATGACGCCGGTGTCAACGTCCTGCACCGATCACGAGGGCGCGCGCAGCGGCCACGTGCAGGCGTGGGACGGCAAGAAGTGGAACCCGACTTCGGGCAGCTATGAAGCCGACATGCAGATCATCAAGCCGCTGATCCGCGCTTCCGCGGAAAAGTACGCGGCGGAAAAGAAGATCGTGCGGCGCGACTGCGCGAAGGAACAGTAATCCCGTAAGACCGTACCCCGCTCCCGGAAGCGCACCGGGGGCGGTTTTTCACTGGAGACCTCGCCCCGATGAGCCAGCCTTTGCTCACCGTCAACGGCATAGAAGTCATCTACAACCATGTCATCCTGGTGCTGAAGGGCGTTTCGCTCTCGGTGGCCGAGGGCAGCATCGTCGCGCTGCTCGGCGGCAACGGCGCGGGCAAGACCACCACCCTGCGCGCCGTGTCCAACCTGCTCAAGGGCGAGCGCGGCGAGGTGACCAAGGGCTACATCGAGTACAAGGGGGAACGAATCGAGAAACTCACGCCGGCCGATCTCGTGAAGCGCGGCGTAATCCAGGTGATGGAAGGCCGCCATTGTTTCCAGCACCTGTCGATCGAAGAGAACCTGCTCACCGGCGCCTATACGAGCAATGCGGGTCGGGCCGGAATCGTTCAGGACCTGGAGAAGGTCTATGCATATTTCCCGCGACTGAAGGACCGTCGCGACTCGCAATCCGGCTACACGTCAGGCGGCGAGCAGCAGATGACCGCGATCGGCCGCGCGCTGATGGCCCGTCCCAGAATGATCCTGCTCGACGAGCCTTCGATGGGCCTCGCGCCGCAACTGGTCGAAGAAATATTCGAGATCGTGAAAGCGCTGAATACGAAGGAAGGCGTGAGCTTTCTGCTGGCCGAGCAGAACACCAACATGGCGCTCAGGTACGCCGACTACGGCTACATCCTCGAGAACGGGCGCGTGGTGATGGATGGCGAGGGCAAGTCCCTGGCCGAGAACGAGGACGTCAAGGAGTTCTACCTCGGCTTTTCCTCCGGCGGCCGCAGGAGCTTCCGGGATGTGAAGTCGTATCGCCGCAGAAAGCGCTGGCTGTAACGCAGTAGCCAGGCAAGCGCCACTCGCTTGACTTTGGCGTGTCAGGTTTTGCGCGCCGCCGCCACTGGAAGCGCATCGATGCGCCGCATTTCCGCGCTGGCGAGGATCGCGGGTTCCGCGAGCCATGCGTTGAAGAAATCGACCGAGTCGCTGCCCCAGAACAATTCGCCGTCCACCACGAACGTCGGCACGCCGAACACGCCTGAGGCAGCCGCCTCCTCGGTGTTGCGGCGCAGGCTGTCTTTTATTTCTGCCGTGGCGAGCGCCGCGATGTCGATCACGCCGAGCGAGCGCGCAAGGGCGGCGAAACTTTTCTCGTCGGCCGGATCCGCGCCCGTGGTCCAGATATGGTCGAACACGCGGCGCACCGCATCGGGCGTGGACCCGCAGGCGAGAATGAGGCGCTGGTAGTGCAGCGAGTTGAAAGGGTGCGCAGCCGGAAAGCGAAACGGCAAGCCGTGCGCATCCGCCCAGAACTGGCAGGAGCGATAGGTCCAGCGCCGCTTTGGAGCGATCTCCGCGGGCCCCTTCTGGCCCCAGTGATTGAGCAATCCCGCGAACAACACCGGCTTGTAGTCGATCGAGAGAGCCTTGGGCAACTCGCCGAAGCGCTGCAAATGCAGATAAGCGTACGGTGAGATCACATCGAAAAACCAGGTGGCATTGCGCATCGCGGTGTCCTCCTTGCGCTTCACTGTAACATTCCACCATCATCCGGCAGGGGGGCTGGCCCATGCGTTTCAAGACTTTGCTGTACTCGGTCAAGGGGCGCATTGCGCGCATCACGCTCAACCGCCCGCAGAGGCTGAATGCGATCAACCGGGAAATGCCGCCCGAAATCAGGCGCGCCGTCGAGGCGGCCAATCGCGACGACAGCGTCCACGTGATCGTGCTCTCGGGCGCCGGACGCGCATTCTGCGCGGGCTACGACCTCAAGACTTTCGCCGAGGAAAAGGGCGCGGTCGACCTCATCCAGGACATGCCGTGGGACCCGATGCAGGATTACCGCATCATGAAGGGCTACACCGACGACCTATTCTCGCTCTGGCGCAGCTACAAGCCGACGATCTGCAAGGTGCATGGCTACGCCGTGGCCGGCGGGAGCGACATCGCGCTGTGCGCGGACATCGTGGTCATGGCCGAAAACGCGCGTATTGGCTACATGCCGGCGCGGGTGTGGGGCTGCCCGACTACCGCGATGTGGGTGTATCGCCTGGGCGCCGAGAAAGCCAAGCGCATGCTGCTCACGGGCGATACGGTGGAGGGCAGGGAGGCGAAGAAAATGGGACTCGTGTACGACGCGGTGCCGGCGAAAAAGCTGGACGCGGCCGTGGATGCACTCGCGGCGCGCATGTCCGGCGTGCCGAAAAACCAGCTCATGATGCAAAAACTCATGATCAACCAGGCCTACGAGAACATGGGCATCGCCAGCACCCAGATGATGGCGACGCTGTTCGACGGCATCACGCGGCATTCGCCGGAGGGTGTCTGGTTCAAGCAGTACGCCGAAGCACACGGCTTTCACAAGGCCGTAGCCTGGCGGGACAGCGGCAAGCCGATCCCGGAAGGCAAAGCGGCCGCCGGCAAAGCGGGGAGGAAAAAACCATGACCGTGCGCATCGAAAAAAAGGGCGTTGTCTGGACGGTGATCCACAGCCGTCCGGAGGCGCGCAATGCGATGGACCCGCAGAGTGCCGATGCGCTCGAAGGGGCCTTCGCCGCGTTCAATGCCGATCCCGAGGCTTCGGTCGCGGTTCTGTGGGGCGAGGGCGGCGCCTTCTGCGCCGGCTTCGATCTCAAGTACAGCGCCTCGCTTGTCGGCAATCCGCGTCCGCTCGCATCGCTCGCCTATCCACCGGGCGAGGGCCCGGCGCCGCGCGGGCCGATGGGTCCGACGCGCATGGAGCTCGACAAGCCTGTGATCGCCGCTGTGGCTGGCCCGGCGGTGGCCGGCGGCTTCGAGATCGCGCTGTGGTGCGATGTCCGGATCATGGAGGCGTCGGCCTACTTCGGCGTTTATTGCCGGCGCTGGGGCGTACCGCTGATCGACGGTGGCACGGTCAGGCTTCCCCGCTTGGTGGGTACCGGGCGGGCGATGGAGATCATCCTGACCGGGCGCAAGGTGCCGGCCGAGGAAGCGCTGCGCATCGGCTGCTGCGAGCAGGTGGTGCCGGACGGGTCTTCGCGCCAGGCCGCGGAGGCCATGGCCCATGAAATCGCGCGTTTCCCGCAGATATGCATGCGTGCCGACCGGCGCTCGGTCAATAACCAGCACGGGCATTCGTTGCGCGAAGCCATGGAGTTCGAATGGCGCAACGGCGTGCCCGCTTTTGCCGCCGAGGGTGCGGCGGGCGCCGCGCGCTTTTCCTCAGGCAAGGGCAGGCACGGAAACTTCTCCGACCTTTAGAAACCGAGATTTATAAACAATCCACGGCGCAGAACCAATAAGGGCGCGGCCGGCAGGGCGATCTCTATGTCTTTTCCGGCATAGACTCTGCGGTACGCCGCCGTCCGGCGACAGCAAACAGAACGATCTCGCGCTGCGCGTCGTTCATGTCGCGCCAGCGCGCGATCTCATCGAGCGTGCGCCAGCAACCGACGCAAACGTCCTTCGCGGGATCCATGCGGCAGACTTCAACGCAGGGTGATTCCACCACTTAAGCGGCCTTCTTCGCGCGCTTTGCCGCGATGGCCCGTCCGGCCTTGGAGCCGGGTTCGCGCTTGAGGATCGCGCAGATCCATTCGCCGGTTTCGACGATGCTGTTCAGGTCCACGCCGGTTTCGATGCCCAGGCCCTGCAGCATGTAGAGCACGTCTTCAGTGGCGACGTTGCCGGAAGCGCCCGCCGCGTAAGGGCAGCCGCCCAGTCCCGCCACCGACGAATCGAAGGTGGCCATGCCCATTTCCAGCGATGCGTAGATATTGGCCAGCGCCTGCCCATAAGTGTCATGGTAGTGTCCGGCCAGTTTCGCGACTGGCACGAACCGGGCAACGGCCTCGATCATCGCTTTTGTCCTGAGGGGTGTCCCGGCGCCGATGGTGTCGCCAAGCGAGATCTCGTAACAACCCATCTCAAAAAGCACTTTCGACACTTCGGCCACTTTGGCCGGCGCAATTTCGCCTTCGTACGGGCAGGCGAGTACGCAGGAGACATAGCCGCGCACCCTCACGTCAGCCTTTGCGGCAGCGTCGGCGACCGGGCGAAAGCGCTCCAGCGATTCGGCGATCGAGCAGTTGATGTTCTTTTTCGAAAAGGATTCGGACGCCGCGCCGAAAATCGCGACCTCTGTTGCGCCAGCGGCCAATGCCGCCTCGAAGCCTTTCAGGTTCGGCGTGAGGACGGGGTAGGACACGCCGGGCTTCCTGCGGATGCCCTCCAGCACCTCGGTGTGGTCGGCCATCTGCGGGATCCACTTTGGCGAAACGAACGCGGTGGCCTCGATTGCGGCAAGTCCGGCGTTGCCGAGCCGCTCGATCAGCTCGAGCTTGACGGCCGTCGGCACTTCGCCCGGCTCGTTCTGCAGGCCGTCGCGCGGGCCCATCTCTACGATACGAACGCGTTTGGGGAGCGATATCATGGCGGGATTGTATCGTGCGCGGTACTCACATCCGGTACCGCGCGCATCTGTCGAGCGCGAATGCCGGAAGTAAGTAGAAAAATCCGCTTTTCGCCGGAAGCAGCAAATCGGCGCGCGGAATTTGTGGATACGGACGCAATTGGCTACTATCGAAGTCGTGTTCCAAAAAATCCGAGGCGAAGCCGTGACTACCCTGGAAATCAGTTTGCCCGACAGCCTCGCAGAGGAAGCGAAAGCGGCGGGGCTGCTTGCGCCCGAGGCAATCGAACAGATGGTGCGCGAGGCCATTCGCCGGCGCGCAATGGAGGAACTCAAGCAGGCAATGGATCGAATGGCGGCGGTCGACGGCCCGGTGATGACACCGAAAGAAATCCAGGAGGAGATCAGGGCCGCGCGCGCAGAGCGGCGCGCCAAGTAAGCGCGTGCGGCTGGTACTTGATACCAATACCGTCGTCTCCGGACTGCTGTGGGACAGGAAACCTTCGCTACTGATCAAAGCGGCCCTGCAAGGACACGTTGAAGTCTTCACAAGCCAAACCCTGCTGCTCGAACTGGAAGATGTACTGCCGCGACGCAAACTGGCTCGGCGTGTCAGCGCATCCGGTCTGAGCGTCGCGCAACTGACGGCGCGTTTCGCTCTGCTGGCGAGAATAGCCGTACCGGCAGCCATCTCACCCATTTCCGTTGACCCCGACGACGATCACGTGCTCGCCTGCGCCCTCGCGGCGCAAGCGGACCTCATCATCTCGGGTGATTCGGATCTACTCAATCTGAAGTTCTATCGGGGTATCCCGATCCTCGCCGCGGCTGAGGGGCTCGAACGCATTGCCATCCGCTGACACCGCATAAAGATTGGCGATGTGAAGATCATGCCGCCGGCGGCCTATCGCAAGCAACACTAGAATCGGACCATGCATTCGCTTCCCTGTTCCGTAATCCTTGCCGGCAGCGCGCCCAAAGATACCCCTGTGACCGTCAAGGGCTGGGTGCGCACCCGCCGCGATTCGAAGGCAGGCATCTCCTTCGTCAACGTATCGGATGGCTCCTCGTTTCATCCGGTGCAGGTCGTTGTCCCGAACACGCTCGCCAACTACGCAACTGAAGTCCAGCGCCTGACTGCGGGGTGCGCGGTGGAGGCGACCGGGACGATCGTGCCTTCACCCGCGAAGGGACAGCCTTTCGAGATGCAGGCGACCGGGATCAGGGTCATCGGATGGGTGGATGACCCGGATTCCTATCCGATCCAGCCCAAGGCGCATTCGCTCGAATTCCTGCGCGACGTCGCGCACCTGCGACCGCGCACGAACGTCATCAGTGCTGCCACACGGGTGCGGCACACGATCGCAAAAGCGATTCACCGCTTTTTCGACGAGCAGGGCTTCGTCTGGGTAAACACGCCGATCATTACCGCGTCTGACGCCGAGGGCGCAGGTTCGCTCTTTCGTGTGTCGACACTGGATTTCGCCAACCTGCCGCGCACGCCGGAGGGCAAGGTCGATTTCGCGCAGGATTTTTTCGGCCGCGAAGCCTTCCTCACGGTGTCGGGCCAGCTCAACGTCGAGTCTTACTGTCTTGCCTTGTCAAAGGTGTACACGTTCGGCCCGACCTTTCGCGCCGAGAACTCGAACACCAGCCGGCACCTGGCCGAATTCTGGATGGTCGAGCCGGAGATCGCCTTCGCCGACCTGTCGGACGACGCAAAACTTGCCGAAGCGCTGCTCAAGCACATCTTCAGGACGCTCCTCGCAGAGCGGCCGGAAGACATGGCTTTCTTCGACGAGCGCATCGAGAAAGGGCTGCTTGCGAAACTGCAGGGCATCGTCGATTCCGAATTCGCGCGCATGGACTACTCCGAGGCGATCGGCATCCTCGAGCGCGCAAGTGAGAAATTCGAGTTCCCGGTCAAATGGGGCATCGACCTGCAGTCCGAGCACGAGCGCTACCTGACCGAGCGGCACGCGAAGAAACCGGTGATCGTGATGAACTACCCCAAGGGCATCAAGGCCTTCTACATGCGGTTGAATGAGGATGATCGGACCGTGGCGGCCATGGACGTGCTCGCGCCGGGCATCGGCGAGATCATCGGCGGCAGCCAGCGCGAGGAAAGGCTGGATGTGCTGGATGCGCGCATGGGCGAGGCCGGCCTCGATCACGCGCACTACGACTGGTATCGCGACCTGCGCCGCTATGGCAGCGTGCCGCATGCGGGGTTCGGTCTGGGTTTCGAACGGACCGTGGCCTATGTAACTGGTTTGTCGAACGTGCGGGACGTCATCCCTTTTCCGCGCACCCCCGGACACGCGTCCTACTAGATCAGCCCTCCAGGATCAGCAGGTCGACGCCTTCGTCCACCTGCTCGCCGGCGGCAAACCGGATTTCGGCAACAATGCCTGCGCGCGGCGCAGTGATGGTGTGCTCCATCTTCATGGCTTCCAGGATCACCAGGGGGGTGCCTTTCTCGACTTTCGCGCCTTTTTGGACCAGCACCGCGATGACCTTGCCCGGCATGGGCGCGGCGAGGCTGCCGCTGTGCGCATCGGACTCGAGCTCGTGCAGATCGTCGCGCAGCGCAAGGCGATGGCGCTCGCCTTCGAGGAAGATATTCCATTCTTCGTCCACCCGGACGGCGCGGCCCTTGATGCTGCGGCCCTCAAGCAGAATCTGCATGTCTCCGTCGGGCCCGCTCTCACCCGAAAGCGTGTACTCGCCTGACGGGGTTCGCATCCGGCAACCCGAGGCGGTATTGGAAACGGTGACTGCGGTGTGCTGTTCGCCTTCCGTGAATACGAGCGAATGGTGCGGGATTTCGTTCAGCCTCCAGCCGTCCATCAGATGCCACGGCGAATTCGGGTCGCCCGACACGCTCGCGCGATTGCGCGCCGAGGCTTCACCGCGGGCAAGTTCGGCGAACGCGGCAAAGGCCAGGACTTCGTCCTTGGGTGCGGTGGCGGGGGCAAACAGATCTTCGCGATTGCGCTCGATGAGACCCGTGTCGAGGTCTCCGCTGGAGAACGCGCGGCTCTTGACGATGCGGCCAAGGAATTCGATATTCGTCGTTACCCCGGCGACTTCGAATTGACCGAGAGCCGCGCCCATGCGTGCCAGAGCGACCTCGCGGGTGTCCCCCCAGACAATCAGCTTGGCGATCATCGGGTCGTAATAAGGGCTGATCGTGTCTCCCTCGCGCACTCCGGAATCGACGCGCACCGGCGCCGGGCCCGCTCCCACTTCGAATTCGACGGCGCGCGGCGAGCGCAAGTGCTTGAGTGTGCCCGTGGAGGGCAGGAAATTCTTCGCCGGGTTTTCGGCGTAAACGCGCGCCTCGATCGCGTGGCCGTTGATCTTCAGTTGCGCCTGCGTGAGAGGCAGCGGCTCGCCCGCCGCGACTTGCAGCTGCCATTGGACGAGATCGAGGCCGGTGACCATTTCGGTCACCGGATGCTCGACCTGAAGCCGCGTGTTCATCTCCATGAAATAGAAGCTGCCACCGAGCGCGCCTGCGCGAGTGTCATCCGTGTTCGCGATGAACTCGACGGTGCCGGCGCCCACGTAGCCAACGGCTTTTGCGGCGGCCACGGCGGCTTCGCCCATGGCCTTGCGGCGTGCCGCCAGCATGCCGGGCGCGGGCGCTTCCTCCAGCACTTTCTGATGGCGGCGCTGCACGGAGCAGTCACGCTCGAACAGATGGATGCAGTGGCCCTGCGTGTCTGCGAACACCTGGATCTCGATGTGCCGCGGGCGCGTGAGGTACTTTTCGATCAGCACCCGGTCGTCGCTGAACGAGGCTTTGGCCTCGCGCTGACAGGAGGCGAGCGCGTCTGCGAAGTCAGCGCTTTTCTCGACCACGCGCATGCCCTTTCCGCCCCCGCCGGCCGAGGCCTTGATGAGCACCGGATAGCCGATCCTGTCGGCCTCATTTTGCAGAAAGGCGGGCTCCTGCCTGTCGCCGTGGTAGCCGGGAACCAGGGGCACGCCGGCCTTTTCCATAAGGGACTTGGCCGCGCTCTTGGAACCCATTGCGCGAATCGCCGAAGCCGGCGGGCCGATGAAGACGAGACCGGCATTCGCACACGCAGCGGCAAAGTCCCCATTCTCCGACAAGAACCCGTAGCCGGGATGGATCGCCTGCGCGCCGGTTTTCTTCGCCACTTCGATGATTGCGTCGCCGCGAAGGTAGCTTTCCTTTGCGGCGGCAGGGCCGATGCAGTACGCCTCGTCCGCAGCGCTGACGTGGCGCGCCCGGGCGTCGACTTCCGAATAAACGGCGACGACGCCTATGCCCAGGCGCTTCGCGGTCTTGGCGACACGGCAGGCGATTTCGCCGCGGTTGGCGATGAGGATTTTGGTGAACACTTATTTCTTCTTCGCTTTCGCGGCCACCGGCTTTTTCGGTTTGACCTCCGCGGCGGCGACCCAGGCGGGCTTCCTTTTGCCGAGGAACGAGGCGATGCCCTCCCTCCCCTCCTTCGAAACACGGATTCTGGCGATGCGCTCGGCGGTGTCGTCGATCATCGGGTCGTCGATCGCGCCGCGCGAAACCGCGCGGATGAGGTCCTTGATCTCGGCGAGCGCGTCCTTGCCGCCGGAGACGATGTGGCCGAGCAGCTCGTTGATTTTGCCGTCGAGCTCCCCCGGCAGGCAGAGCTCGGAGAGAAGGCCCAAGCGATAGGCTTCCGCGGCGCTGAATTTCTCCGCGGTCAGGAAGTAGCGGTGTGCCATGCGCTCGCCCATCGCGCGAACCACGTAGGGGCTGATGGTTGCCGGGGACAGCCCGAGCTTGGCTTCGGTCAGCGCAAACTCGGCATCTACCGTGCCGACTGCAATATCGCAGGCCGCCACCAGGCCGACGCCGCCGGCATAGGCCGGCCCGTGCACGCGGGCGATGGTCGGCTTTGACAGGCGGTCCAGGACTTTAAGCATTCCGGCGAGCGCCTTGGCGTCGGCGTGGTTCTGCTCGAGCGTATAGCCTGCCATGCGCTTCATCCAGTTGAGGTCCGCACCCGCGCAGAACGCCGGGCCCGCACCCATGAGCACCACCGCGCGAATGGAATCGTCCGCGTCGAGCTTCTTCAGCATCTTCGTAAGCGCGGCGATCAACGCGTCGTCGAACGCGTTGCGGATCTCCGGACGGTTGAGGATGACGATTGCGCACTGGTTGCGTACGGTGAGTTCGAGGTTTGCCATGGTTGTTTTGAGAGTGGGGGTGGGGGTGCGGGGGAAGGCGCGTAGTTATAACTTCGGAGCCTTCCTCTGCTTCCTATTTACATTCTGAAGACACCGAATTTCGTGTCTTCGACTGGGGCGTTGAGCGAAGCGGAGATCGCGAGTCCAAGCACGCGCCGCGTGTCGGCAGGATCGATTACGCCATCGTCCCAGAGGCGGGCGCTGGCGTAGTAGGGATGGCCCTGGCGCTCGTACTGGTCGAGGATCGGCTGCTTGAATGCCGCTTCCTCCTCGGCCGACCACTTTCCGCCTTTGCCTTCGATGCCGTCGCGCTTGACCGTCGCAAGCACCGATGCGGCTTGCGGTCCGCCCAGCACGGAGATCCGCGCGTTCGGCCACATCCAGAGAAAACGCGGCGAATAGGCGCGGCCGCACATGCCGTAGTTCCCGGCACCGAACGAGCCGCCGATGATCACCGTGAATTTCGGCACCCGCGCGGTCGCGACTGCGGTGACCATTTTCGCGCCGTCCCGCGCGATGCCACCCGCCTCGTACTTTTTGCCGACCATGTAGCCGGTGATGTTCTGCAGGAACACCAGCGGGATGTTGCGCTGGCAGGCGAGTTCGATGAAGTGCGTCGCCTTGAGCGAACTTTCCGAAAACAGTACGCCGTTGTTGGCGAGGATTGCGACCGGATAGCCGTGGATGCGCGCAAATCCCGTGATCAGCGTCGTCCCGTAGTTGCGCTTGAACTCGTCGAGCTCGGAACCGTCGACGATGCGCGCGATGACTTCGCGCACATCGTACGGTTTCCTTGTTTCGTTGGGGATCACCCCGTAGATCTCCTCCGCCGCATACAAGGGATCGACGGGCTCGCGCACGTCGAGCGTCACGGTCTTTTTGCGATTGAGGTTGCCAACGATGTCGCGGGCGATCGACAGGGCGTGCGCATCGTTCAGCGCAAGATGGTCGACCACGCCGGAGATCTTCGCGTGCACGTCGGCGCCACCCAGATCTTCCGCCGAGACAATCTCGCCCGTGGCTGCTTTCACGATTGGCGGGCCGCCGAGGAAGATCGTGCCCTGGTTTTTCACGATGATCGATTCGTCGGACATCGCGGGCACGTAGGCGCCGCCGGCAGTGCAGGAACCCATGACCACCGCGATCTGCGGGATGCCCGCGGCCGACATGTTGGCCTGGTTGTAGAAAATGCGGCCGAAATGCTCCCTATCCGGAAACACTTCGTCCTGGTTCGGCAGGTTGGCGCCCCCCGAATCGACCAGGTAAACGCAGGGCAGGCGGTTCTGGATCGCGATCTCCTGGGCGCGCAGGTGCTTCTTGACGGTCATCGGGAAATAGGTGCCGCCTTTGACCGTGGCGTCGTTCGCCACGATTACGCATTCACGCCCGGCGATGCGGCCCATGCCGGTGATGATCGAGGCCGAAGGCACCTCGCCGCCATACATGCCGAAAGCCGCAAGCTGGCCGATCTCGAGGAACGGTGAACCCGGGTCCAGCAGCGTGCGAACACGCTCGCGCGGCAGCAGCTTGCCCCGTGACACGTGCTTCTGGCGCGACGCTTCGTCGCCGCCGATGGTGATCTTCGCGACCTTCTCGCGCAGGTCGCGCACCAGATCGCGCATGTGCTCGGAGTTCGCCTTGAAATCGGCCGAGCGCGGATCGAGCTGGGACTTGAAGACCGGCATCAGGCGTTGCCTTTGTGCGCGGGTTTCTCTGCTGCGGGCCGGCCGGCTTTCTTCCATTGCCCGAAACCGCCTTCGAGGTGGAGCACGTTCTTGACGCCCATCTCCTCCAGCGTCGCGGCGGCGAGCACGCCGCGCCAGTCCGCGGCGCAGTAGAGGATCAGGGTCTTTCCCTCTGCGAACACCGGCTTGTAATACGGGCTGTCGGGATCGACCCAGAATTCGAGCATGCCGCGCGGCGCATGAAAGGCGCCCGGGATCATGCCGTCGCGCTCCATCTCGCGCACGTCGCGCAGATCCACGAACACCGTTTGCGGGTCGCCAAGTTTCGCCTGCGCGGCATCGGCCGAGATGCCCTTTGACTTCTTCTCGGCTTCCGCGATCAGGTCCTTAATGCCCTTCTTGAGTGCCATGCCAGCTCCTTTGCGCCCTCAACCAGTCAGCGCACGTCCTATCACCAGGCGCTGGATGTCGCTCGCGCCTTCGTAGATCTTGCACACGCGCACGTCCCGCCAGATGCGCTCCACGGGAAAGTCTGCCACGTAGCCATAGCCGCCGTGCACCTGGATCGCGTCCGAGCACACTTTCTCGGCCATTTCGGAGGCAAACAGCTTGGCCATCGAGGCTTCCTTGAGGCAAGGCCGTCCCGCGTCGCGCAACGCGGCGGCATGGAGATAAAGCTGGCGGGCGGCCTCGATCTGCGTGGCTGCGTCGGCCAGGCGGAAATTCACCGCCTGGTGCTCGATCAACGCCTGGCCGAAGGTTTTCCTTTCCTTCGCATAGGCCACCGCCGCATCAAGCGCCGCGCGCGCCATGCCTACCGCCTGGGCTGCGATGTTGATCCGGCCCGACTCCAGGTTGGCCAGGGCTATGCGGTAGCCAAGGCCTTCCTCGCCAAGCAGGTTGGCCGCCGGGATCGCGCAGTTCTCGAGCACGATCTGCGCGGTGTCCGACGCATGCTGGCCGGTCTTTTCTTCCAGCCTCGCCACGACATAGCCGGGCGTGGAAGTCGGCACGACAAAGGCGCCGATGCCTTTCTTGCCTGCGCCTTTATCGGTGACGGCAAAGACGATGGCGATGTCGGCGGTTTTTCCCGATGTGACGAACTGCTTTACGCCGTTCAGGACGTATTGGCCGCCATTCTTCTCGGCTCGCGTCGTAATCGCGGCAGCGTCCGAGCCGGTGTGGGGCTCCGTCAGGCAGAACGCGCCAAGCAGGTCGCCTTTCGCCAGTGGCCGCAGGAACGCGTCCTTCTGCGCGGCCGAACCGAACCCATTGAGGATTCCTGCGACGAGATTGGTGACCGAGATGATCGTCGAGGTGGCGCCATCGCCCGCGGAGATCTCCTCGATGGCGAGCGCAAGAGCCGTGTAGTCCATGCCAGCACCGCCCCACTCCTCGGCAACAGCCACTGCGTAGAGCCCCATGGCGCCCAGCGCGCGTAATGCCTCACGCGGAAAATGGTTCTCCTTGTCCCAGCGGGCCGCATTCGGGGCGAGTTCCTTCAACGCGAACGCGCGGACTGTGTCGCGCAGCATTTCGTGTTGGGACGCGAGGAGCATGGTCAGCTGACGCGAACGTACGTCAGCGTGTGGTGCGTGAACACTTTGCCCGCGCTGTCGTGGCATTCGGCGGTGCCGAAGAAGCGCCGCGTGCCGGCCTTGAGGATGCGCGCGGTGCAGTACACGGTCTTTGCTTTCGCGGCTGCAAGAAACACGGTGTTGAGGTCCGAGGTCAGGGCGTCGTGCGCCATGCCCAGGCGCGCCTTGATGACAAGCCACATCGCCACGTCGGCCGCTGCTATGAGGGCGGGACCATTGACGATCCCGCCCGGGCGCTCGAGGGCGGGCCGATTGGGCAGCGCGACGGTGCACTGGTCGCCGTCCGCCCTCACGACGCGGAACCGCCACGTCTTCAGGAAGCGGGCGCCGTCCAGCAATCGCTGCAGCTCGGCCTTGCTCGCCGCGGGCCGTTTCAAGAACCCTTCCTTGCGGTGACTTCGATCTCGATTTTCATGCGTGCATCGACCAGGCCGCAGACAACCGCGGTGGCCGCTGGCCGCGCCCGGGCGAAATACTCACCGAAGATCGGCGCCACCTTGGTGAAGTATTCGCGCTCCGCCAGGTAATAGGTTACGCGGACGACGTCGTCCAGCGTGGCGTCCGCCTGCTTGAGGGCCGCGGCGATGTTCGCAAACACCTGGCGGGTCTGGACCGCGAGATCGTCGGCGATGGTCATCGTCGAATAGTCGAAGCCTGTCGTGCCGGCGACGTGGATCCAGTCCCCGTCGACCACGGCGCGGCTGTAGCCGGCGACGGCCTCGAACGCGGAACCGGATGAAATCAGGCGCTTGGTCATTTGGAAAGTCAAACTTTTGTTCTTGTAGAATCAATACCACTGCGTCGTACGTGCCAATGATGTTTCCAAAAGCAGAAAATCACCACGGAATGACCGCCCCGTCGTAGCTTAGAAAGCTGCCATTCTGCGCCGGCGTAAGGCCTGCGAGCGTGCTGCGGATGCCCGCAACGCTGGTCGTCACGTCGATGTCGGCGCCGGCGCCGCCCATGTCGGTGCGCACCCAGCCCGGGTGGAAGGTCACGCAGGTCACGCCTTGCGGCCCGAGCACGAGGGACATGTCCTTGAGCACGGAATTGAGCGCCGCCTTGCTCGCGCGGTACAACCAGCCCGAAGGCGCGCTGCGGATGCCGATCGAGGCCATGCGCGAGGAGATTACGGCTAGTTTTCCCTTGCTTGGGCCAAGAGCAGCTGCGGCGACCGGTGCGAGCCGCATGGCCGCCAGAACGTTGGTGCGCATGACCGCGTCGAAATCGCTTTCGGAAGGCGGCTCGAGCTTCTGGGTGCGCGGTCCGTAGATTCCGGCGCAGAAAACAGCGACGTCCAGGTCCTTGCCGGAGATGCCGGTTTCCAGCGTCGATGAGGCGTTGGCGTCGGTGGCGTCCAGCCTGAGGGTTTTCGCGCCCAGGGCGGCAAGCTTCGCGAGCCCGGCTTCATCCCGCGCCGTGCCGATGACTTCCCATTGGTCCTCACGGTATTGCCGCGCAAGCTCGTGGCCGATTCCACGGGAGGCGCCGATGATCAGGACCGAATTTTTTCGATCGTGCATCAGCTGAGCTCGATCGCCATCGCGGTGGCTTCACCACCCCCGATGCATAGAGTCGCCACGCCGCGTTTGCCGCCGTATTTGCGCAATGCGCCGATCAAAGTGACGAGGATGCGCGCGCCTGAAGCCCCGATTGGATGGCCCAGCGCGCAGGCCCCGCCGTGCACGTTCACCTTTTCGTGCGGCAGCTTGTGCTCCTGCATCACCGCCATCGTCACAACGGCAAAGGCCTCATTGATCTCGTAGAGGTCGACCTTGTCCGCGCTCCAGCCGGTTTTGTCGAACAGCTTTTTCATCGCCCCCACGGGAGCGGTCGTGAACCAGCCTGGCTCCTGCGCATGCGTCGCGTGTCCTGCCACCAACGCAATCGGGGACAGACCCCGTTTTTCCGCTGTCGAGCGCCGCATCATCACGAGCGCCGCACCGCCGTCGGAGATCGAGCTCGAGTTGGCGGCGGTCACCGTGCCGTCCTTGGCGAATGCAGGCTTGAGCGTGGGGATCTTGTCGAAATTCGCCTTGAACGGCTGCTCGTCGGTTTCGATGAAGCGCTGGTCCTTGCCTCCCTTGATTGCCATGGGCGTGATCTCCCAGGCGAACCAGCCTTCCTTGTTGGCCTTCTGCGCGCGCTCGAGCGATTGCACCGCGAATGCGTCCTGCGCCTCGCGCGTGAAATGGAACTTCTTCGCGCACTCCTCGGCGAAGCTGCCCATGAGGCGGCCCTTGTCATAAGCGTCTTCAAGCCCGTCGAGAAACATGTGATCCACGATCTGGCCATGGCCCATGCGATAACCGGTGCGAGCCCTCGGTAGCAGATAGGGTGCGTTGGTCATCGATTCCATGCCACCCGCGACCATGATGTCATTGGTGCCCGCGGTGATGAGGTCGTGCGCGAGCATCGCGGCTTTCATTCCCGAACCGCACATCTTGTTGATCGTCGTGCAGCCGGTGGAAAGAGGCAGCCCGGCGCCCAGGCTCGCCTGGCGCGCGGGCGCCTGGCCCTGACCGGCGGGCAGCACGCAGCCCATGATGACTTCTGCCACGTCATCGGGTTTGATCTTCGCGCGTTCGACGGCCGCGCGGATTGCGGCCGCACCGAGCTCGGGTGCGGCGAAGCCCTTGAGTTCCCCCTGGAATGCGCCCATCGGCGTGCGCGCAGCGGAAACGATGACAATTGGATCTGAATTCACGATTGCTCCTTGACTAGTCCGGCAGTGAGCCGGATGGCTTCGATGGTTTCGGCTTCAAGCTGCGCAATGAGTTCGGCAGCCGGCAATGCCCGCGACATTGCCAGCCCCTGGCCTGCCCAAAGCGCGAGGAATTCCGGATTGCCAGCCTTCGCCGCGGCCGCTCGCAGCGTGCCCGTGACGCTATTTTGCGCCGGAAACGCGAGTTGCGCGGCGTCGCGGGCGTTCATTTCGCGCATGAAGCGGTTGGCAATCCCGCGGGCAGGCTTGCCCGAGAATTTCCCGGTGATCGAGGTGATGTCCTCGCGTGCCGCGAGCAGCGCCTCCTTGTGCGCCTGGGACGCGCCGGATTCCGGGCAGGGGAGGAAAGCAGTGCCCAGTTGCGCGGCCTGTGCGCCCAGGGCCAGCACCGCTGCGACGCCCGCGCCATCCATGATGCCGCCGGCTGCGATCACCGGGATTCGAACCGCACGCACGATGAGCCGGGTCAGCGCAAACGTGCCGGTAAGCGCCTCGGCAGGATCGCGAAGATAGGTGCCCCGGTGACCTCCGGCTTCGCCGCCTTGTGCAATGACGAAATCGAAGCCCTGTGATTCGAGCTGCTCGGCTTCGGCAACGCAAGTCGCGCTGCCCCCGACCGTGATGCCGGCCGCCTTGAGCGTCCTGAGGCGCTCCGGCGACAGCGCATTCAGGTGGACGGTAAACACGCGGGGACGGATCGCTACGACCGCGGCGAGCTGCGCGTCGAAGTCCGGCCCGTAGGGCGCGCGTACCGGTTCAGGGGCAGGCAAACCGAGCTCCGAGTAGTACGCGGCGACAGCGCCGAGCGCCTCCCGTTGGGCATTGTCGGGAATGTCCCCGGGCAGCGGCGCGCCGAAAAGATTGATGCCGAAAGGCTTGCCGGTTTTCGCGCGGACTGCGGCCGACTGCTTCTTAATTTTTTCGGGCTGCGTGTAGGCGAACCCGAACGAACCGAGCGCGCCGGCCGCCGAGCAGGCTGCAACCAGTTCGAGCGACGAAGGCCCGCCGGCCATCGGTGCCTGGATGATCGGTACCGCAATGCCGAGGAGCTCGGTGAGGGGAGTCTGTATTCGTGTCATTGGGAGTGTTTCCCCATTTTTCAGGCCGGAACGTCGTACGCGCCAATCAGTGTGCTCGCACGTTCCACGATAGCCTCGGGAAACGCGCAGGATTTACGCGCTACCGCGTCAATATGCACTGCTGTAAGAACCATGACCGCCGCAATATCGCCCTGCGGGCCGTTGCGCATCTCGTGCACGAATTTCACCACCTTGCCGCCAACGTCGAGCAGCATTGAGCTGATGCTGACCAGGTCCCCGGCATGCAGCTCGCGCCGGTAGGTGATGTTCTGCTGCACGGCCGCCATGCCGCGGGCGCTTTTGCGCAGGTATTGAGAGGTGACGCCCATTTCGGCAAATAGGTTCCAGGTCGCCTCGTCGAACTTCCCGACATACCACATCACGTTCATGTGGCCCATGTGGTCGCAATGCCACGGATAAACCGCGCCGCGATAGGTGGGTATCAGACCGGCCACGGCGCTCACGCGGTCTCGTCGAAGAGCTCGCGCCCGATCAGCCAGCGGCGGATTTCGCTCGTCCCCGCGCCGATTTCGTAGAGCTTCGCGTCACGCCAGAGCCGGCCCGTGGGCGTCTCATTGATGTAGCCCATGCCGCCGAGTGCCTGAATCGCTTCGCCTGCCATCCAGGTGGCCTTTTCGGCCGACACCAGGATCGCGCCGGCGGCGTCCTTGCGCGTGGTCTCGCCGCGATCGAGCGCCTGGCCGACCGCGTACACGTAGGCGCGGCAATACGAGAACGTGGCATACATGTCGGCGAGCTTGCCCTGCATGAGCTGGAACTCGCCGATCGGCTGGCCGAACTGCTTGCGCTCGTGCACGTATGGAATCACCACGTCCAGGCAGGCCGCCATGATGCCCAGCGGGCCGCCGGCCAGCACCGCGCGTTCGTAGTCCAGGCCGCTCATGAGGACATTCACGCCGCGGCCCTCCTGGCTCAGGATGTTTTCCTCCGGTACTTCGCAATCCCGGAATACGAGCTCGCAAGTGTTCGAGCCGCGCATGCCGATCTTGTCGAGCTTCTGCGCGGTCGAAAAACCTTTCATGCCCTTCTCGATGAGGAAAGCCGTGATCCCGCGCGGACCGGCGTTGGAATCCGTCTTTGCGTAAACGACAAGCACGTCGGCGTCGGGACCGTTGGTAATCCACATCTTGTTGCCGTTGAGGAGATAGGTGCTGCCTCCGCTTTTTTCCCTGCGCTCCGCGCGCAGGCGCATTCCTACGACATCCGATCCCGCGCCCGGCTCGCTCATGGCGAGTGCGCCCACGTGTTCTCCGGCAACGAGCTTGGGCAGGTACTTCTTCTTCTGGGCGGAGCTGCCATTTCTGTGGATCTGGTTCTCGCACAGGTTGGAAAACGCACCATAGGACAATCCCACCGAGGCCGAAGCGCGGCTGATCTCCTCCACCGCGATGATGTGCGCGAGGTAACCCATCGCGGTCCCTCCGTATTCCTCGTCGACGGTGACGCCCAGCAGGCCCAGGCTGCCGAGCTTGGGCCACAGGTCCATGGGAAATTCGTTCGAACGGTCGATTTCGCCGGCGCGCGGGGCGATTTCGTCCGCGGCGAACCGGCGCACCGTTTCACGCAGCGCCGCAATGTCCTCGCCGTGGTCGAACCTGAGAAACGGGTATTCCATTGCAGCCTCCGCGGGTGGCGGGAAACACA
Source organism: Pseudomonadota bacterium (assembly GCA_031380765.1). GTDB lineage: Bacteria > Pseudomonadota > Gammaproteobacteria > Burkholderiales > SG8-39 > SZAS-79. The sequence goes on from JANMXB010000463.1 coordinate 46,898, forward strand.
GGATAGTGATTTACGTTTACGTAAGCGTCAACTCTGCCTAGAGAGGGCCGTCACGCGGATTTGCGGCGCTTTGCGGCCCCTTTCTGCTCGGCAAGGCGCTTGCGGCAGCGCTTTTCGAACAGCGCGATCTCCGAGAGTTGCGCCTCGATGTCCTCGCGCTGCTGCATCAGCTGGCGCTTGTGGGCTTCCAGAACGGCGAGGAACTTCTCCAATTGCGGCCGCTCGTCCCGGCCGGTGTCGTACATGTCGACGATTTCGCGGATTTCCGCAAGGGTCAGGCCGAGGCGTTTTCCCCGCAGGGTCAGCTTGAGCCGGGTGTGGTCGCGCGGCGTGTAGATGCGCCGCTGGCCCTGTCTGGCCGGTGACAGCAGGCCCTCGGATTCGTAAAAGCGGATGGCGCGGGGCGTCACGTCGAATTCGCGCGCGAGCTCGCTGATGGAATACTCGCTGCGCTCGGCGCTGGCGTCGTGGGTGGCGGTGGCTGCCATGTTGTTTCGAAGAGTTCGATTGCCCGGATGCTGCGGCGCGGCGATAATCGTCTAACACCCGTGCGGTCCGGCGCATTCTAGCCGACCACCTCGCCCGACGAGCCCCCGAGAAACCACGATGCCTGCACCGCTCCAGTTTCCCTTTGCCGGCCCGCCTGCGACCGGCACGACGCTCGAAGTCGCGCCCGGCGTGCGATGGCTGCGCATGGTGCTGCCTTTTGCGCTCGATCACATCAACCTCTGGCTGCTCGAAGACGAAAAGGACGGCGTACCCGGGTTCACAATCGTGGACAGCGGCCTGTCGAACGATGCCACGCGCGAAGCGTGGGAGAAGATCTTTGCCGCCCATCTCGGCGGCGAGCCCGTGCATCGCCTGATCGTGACGCACTATCACCCCGACCATGCGGGCAACGCCGGGTGGCTGGTGGAGCGATTCGGCTGCGAGATGTGGATGACGCAGGGCGAGTACCTCACGGCGCACGCCGTCATGGACAACGCCGCGGGTTATTCGCCGGAGGCCTCGACGGCGCTATACAAGGCCAACGGGCTGGATTCCTCGCATGACGAGGGTCTTGCCCAGCGAGGTCATTTTTACCGCAAGAGCGTCCAGCCGCTGCCCGGCCGATACCGCCGGATCCTCGATGGAGAAACGCTCACGATCGGGCGGCATCAATGGAAGGTGATTGTCGGCAACGGCCATGCCCCTGAGCATGCGTCGCTGTACTGTGCCGGACTCGGCGTTTGCATTTCCGGCGACATGCTGCTGCCCAAGATCTCGACCAACGTCAGCGTATGGTCGGTGGATCCGAATGGCGATCCGCTCGAGCAATTCCTGTCTTCGATCCGCGTCTACCGGACGCTTCCGCCGGACACGCTGATTCTGCCTTCGCACGGGTTGCCGTTTCGGGGCGCCCACGAGCGCGTGGCGGCGCTCGAGCAGCATCATGCGGACAGGCTGGCCGAACTGGAACAGGCTCTCGCCGCCGCCAAGGCGCCGCTCGCCGCATTTGACGTGCTGCAAACCCTGTTCCGCAGAAAGCTCGACGCCCACCAGACCACGTTCGCGATGGGGGAAGCCATTGCGCATCTTCACTATCTCCTCAATGCGGGACGCGCGGCGCGCGTGGTTGGCGCGGATGGCATCGTCCGCTATGCTCCGGCGACATAAGCCGGCATAAGCGGCGACCATCGGTCGCCGTGAACGAGGAGACGTCATGGAAATCAAGCCCACGGTCGATGCAGCAGAGCGCGCGCGCATGTTCGCGGAGGTTGCGGAGCGGGCCAGCAAGCTCCTGGCCGATTTTGCCCGAAAGCATCCAACCGGCCTGCCCGGGGGCGTGAGCGACGAACTGGGAATCGCCAAGGCCTTCATGGACCTGTATGCGCGCATGCTTGGCGATCCGTACGCGCTTGCCGCGCTGTCGATCAACATGAGTTTCGACTACATGAAGCTCTGGCAGTCGAGCTGGATGCGCCTGTTTGGCGGGGAGCCGCAGCCCGTGATATCGCCGTCCAAAGGCGATAGCCGATTCAAGGACGAGGAGTGGCAATCGAGCTTTGTCTTCGACTTCATCAAGCAGTCCTACCTCATCACTTCGCGCCACGTGCAGGACGCGGTTGCCGGTGTGGACGACCTGCCTGAAGAGTCGAGGAAAAAAGTCGCCTTTTTCACCCGCCAGTACCTCGACGCGCTCGCGCCCTCGAACTTCGCGTTGACCAACCCCCAGGTACTGCGCGAAACGCTCGCCTC